>JANQSX010000117.1 GCA_028279085.1 Bdellovibrionales bacterium | reverse complement strand
AGCTAAACTTCCTCAACCGAAAGTAGACATTAGAACGCCATACACTGAAAATAAGGGAAATGATACTTTTTCAGGAAGAACCTATGATGAAAGATATTTATCCAATCTTATCAATAAATACGAGCTACCTTGTAATTCAACTACGGCTTTTTTAACCCCTGCTTTAAGGAATATCAACAGAACACTGACTCTAAATGTAGAGTTAGTTGGAAGACCACGGGATGTATATAAAGACATTTTGTTTTTATTAGATGCTATCCATAAAAGAAAAATTACAGCAGAAATTATGTTTTTGGATTGTATAAGAATTTTAATAAAAGTGAAAAATGAAAACGCTAAAAGACTCAAAACTTTAATGTCTGGTCTTAAAACCTCTAAAGACAGAAGCCATTTAAGCGTTGAAGATATTATTAACTTATTAACTCAACATCTAGCTTGCAAAAAATCATCTAGGCTTTCTGTTTTAATAATTGCGGCAGCTTACAAATCCGCTGAAAAATATTTAAAACAAAAAGTATTGTCCTTAAAATCTCATACTGCTGCGGACAAACAAACTAAAGCTCTTGGAGATGTGGAAATAACTCTTGCCGATGACAATAATGTAGTGACCTGCTATGAGATGAAAACCAAGAAAATCATTGAAAACGATATACATATAGCTTTAGAAAAAGTTAGGAAATCATCTTATTTGGACAGTTACATTTTTATTACAACAGAACCTGTAAATGAGACTGTTCTGGAGATGGCTAAAAAGAGTTATGCTTCAACTGGGGTTGAAATCGCTATTCTGAACTGCATAGGATTCATAAAACATTTTCTTTATCTGTTTTACAGAATTAGAATGAATTTTCTGGATGAATACCAAAGGCTGGTTTTAAATGAACCAACCAGTGCAGTTTCTCAAGAACTCAAGGAAGTTTTTATTGCCTTAAGAAAATCTAGTGAGCAAGAATAAAAAATAACCTAAAAGTAATTGGAATTTTTTGGATTAAGACAACTGAGACTTTACATGAATAAAATTTGTGAAACAAAAAAATTAGTATTCTATTTTATATACATACCATATTTCTTTATTGGAATTTCGTCCTCCAGGATGTGCCTCGCAATTTTGTAGTTTAGCTTCTCTCGTTTCCGCTTTTTGAGCAGAGGATTTTGATTTATGCACACTAAGCACTGTCCAACTTTTTATAGTTTTTCCTTTTTCTTCATATTTGCTCATCCACTCTCTTTTACGCCTTTCCAAGTCTGTAGTTATACCAATTCTGCATGATACATTTTCATTCTTTATCTTAAAAGAATCAGGGTTATTTACATATAAATAAGAAAGCAATCCAATAAAAACTAAGGACAATACCGATTGGATAACTTTATTTAATTTTTGTTTTCGTTTAATAGTCTTATCCATACGAATATGAATATATCTAACAATTACAGTTTATCAAAATGAAAAAACTTAGAAAGGCAGTTATTTAGATGTCGTTATCTGTAATAGGTAAAGAAATCTATATCAAGTGTATTTTATTAAAGAAGATTTATAGATAGTCCGATATTTAGTGTATGAAAATTATATAAATTTTAGAAAAATATCATATCTTATTTTTTTATTTCAGTAATGTAGTTCAGATATTTACAAAACTAGGAGGAACTTATGGGGTATCCAGCAAGAAAAATTGATACTACACAATTTAAACATAAGCAGAAAAGGCAAATAAAAAATCCATCTATACGCTTAGTGAATAAGAAACAAAACTCTAAAACCATAAAGATACCAAAATACTTTACTTATATTGTAAGAGTGGATGGTGGTCTTGCTCCCAATCCATTTTATGGATTTTGTACATTGGCTGTTTGTAAAACAGGAGTTAGAAAAAATGCTGAAGAAGGAGATTGGATTATAGGCTTATACTCTCAAAATAAGAATAAACATCAAAATTACCGTGGCAAATTAATTTATGCTATGAAAGTGGAAGAAAAAATGACCTTTAGTCAATATTGGAAAGATAGAAGATTTTTAAGAAAGAAACAAAATACAAATTCAGCAAAAGGTAGGTGTGGTGATAATATGTATTATAAAACATCCAATGGTGATTGGATTCAAAAAACATATGAAGCTCATAATACTCCAGGAAATAGAAAAATGGATACAAGTGTTGATGCTGTTTTAGTCTCAAAAAATTTTTTTTATTTAGGAAGAGAGTGTATTGATCTACCACAGTCTTTTCAGGAATCAGTTAGTAAATTAAAGCCAGGATATAAATATAAAGGCTTGGAAAATGAAGGTAAAAAACTGATAAAATTGTTAGAGAAAAGATATAAAAGAGGTCGTCATGGTTATCCTATTGATTATGAAAAAGATAAACACAAATGTGGAAATAGAAGATCACATAAAGACAACACCTCTCATGAAGTCTGTAGAACTTCATCATCGTGTAGTTAACTGGGGATTGCAACAACTGGGGGCCAAAGCACAAAAAAATTAACGGGATTTTAACGGGAATGTTTGGTTAATAGAGGTTAATAGCAGTTATCAAAGGGTTGAATAGGAGTGGATTTATAGGTTTTTTGGCTTATTTTAGCATTTTGAGAGCTATCCCTACTGACCCGTCCACCCCGTTTTCACTCTTCTTAACTCTTGTAACTACAAGAGTTTTTAACTTTTAAAAAAATCTTTTCGTGATTTTTTCGTGATTTGATTTTACTTAAAAAATCCCAAGACCAACTAAAGTAAGAGGTTATCAACTATTTCCCTGAAACAGTTGATTGGTTTTTAAAGAGAGCGGAAAAAGTTTTCTCTCCCACTTCATGATTCAAAAGAGCAACAGTCTTAGCATACTTTTGAGTCATTCTTATTTCTGTATGTCC
>JANQSX010000114.1 GCA_028279085.1 Bdellovibrionales bacterium | reverse complement strand
AAAACATATATCTCATTTAGTAATTGTAGAAATAAAAGAGAAAAAAAAACATCCCTCAGCGGATCGTCTGAGCTTATGTCAGGTGGAAAGCCAAAAAGGAAAACGGCATTCTATTGTTTGTGGTGCCACTAATTTTCAGGAAGGTGATAAAGCGGTCCTGGCTCTTCCGGGGGCCATTTTACCTGGTCCTTTTGAAATTAAAACCAGAAAAATTCGTGGAGAAACCAGTGAAGGTATGTTGGCTTCTATTAGTGAATTAGGTTTGGCTTCTTCAGAGGAGGAAAATCAGGGTATTTTAATCCTACCGGAATCAGTACCGGCGGGTATGGACTTTGCCTCTTATGTCGGTTTGAATGATATTATTTTTGATATTGATATTACTCCTAATCGGGCGGATTGTTTAAGCCACTTTGGTTTAGCCAGAGAGCTTTCTTGTATTTTAAATCGCCCGCTTTCAGTTGAGAGATCAGAGGCCAATGCTTCCCACAAAACAATTGATGTTCCTCAAAAAGCTCTAGGAGTGGAAGTTAAACAAAAAACACTTTGTACTCGTTATACAGGACGGGCTATTTATAATGTGACTGTTGGTCCTTCTCCCTTGTGGCTTAAAATAGCTCTTGAAAATTTAGGTTTTAAATCCATCAATAATATTGTGGATATTACCAATTATTGTCTTATTAGGTGGGGACAGCCTCTACACGCTTTTGATTTAGATCTTCTACAGGAAAAAATCATAGTTGATTTTTCCAAAAAAGGGGAAAAATTGAACACTTTGGATAATCAGGAAATTCAATTAACCGGTGAAGAACTTTGCATTCGTGATACTAAAGGCCCTTTGGCTTTAGCCGGCGTGATAGGAGGAATGGACTCCGGTATTCATTCAAAAACCAAAAATATTTTTGTAGAATCCGCTTGCTTTGAACCTTCTCAGGTGCGAAGGACTTCAAAAAAATTCAATATTGAAACAGATTCTTCTTATCGTTTTAGTAGAGGGGTATCTTCGGAAAATACTTTGGGTATTTTACATAAAGCGGAAGCTCTTATTCAGGAATTAGCTGGAGGAGTGCCGGATCCTAAGGAATATGATATTTGGGAAAAGCCGGAACAACCAGGCTTTATTGAGATAGCAAAAGAAGATCTTAAAAGACGCTTGGGTGTAGAACCTTCTTTCAAAAAATTTCAGAATTGGATGGAAAGATTGCATTGTGAAGTTAAGATTCATGATGAAAAAGCGGAAGTAAGACCGCCTTCTTTCCGGTTTGATTTGGATATTAAAGAGGATTTAATTGAAGAATATGCTCGTTTGGAAGGGTATGACAAAATTCCGGAAACAATCACTTATTTGAGTGATTTCCCTAGAAAGGATCAAAAAGAGCATAAAGTGCTTTTACAAGTAGCAAACACTTTAGCACATGAAGGTTTTTATCAAGCTATTAATCATAGTTTTATTTCTGAAAAATTTTCTAATTCTTTTTTAGGATTGAAAGAAGATAGCTCATCTGCCTATCAGAAAGGTAATGCAGATGTACTGAAAGATAAAATACCTTCTTTTTTGTGGTCTGAATTACTTACTGAAAAAAAAGGTAAAGATATTTCTCCGGTTTTTATTCAAAATCCTTTGAGTGCGGAATATAATATGATGAGAGTTAGCCTGGCTCCTTCTTTGTTTAAAAATGCCCAACAGAGTATCAGGCATGGTTGTTTGCAGGGCCGTTTGTTTGAATTAGGGAAAATATTTTATCTTTTAAATGGAGTAAAGACAGAAAAATATTTATCACAATCTGATTCTCATCAACAAAGTTTTTATAGAGAAAATGGACAACTAGGTTTTATAGCATGGGGTCAGGAAGGTGGTTTGTGGAAAAAAGATAAAGATCGTCTTTGTCTCTATGATTTAAAAACAGTTGTGCAAACTATTTTGGAATTGTTTGGTCTATCTGATTATGAATGGATATCGGATGAATCATCTCCCGATTTTGTTCATCCTTGTCAGTATATGATTTTAAAAGTGGAGGGTAAGGAGATAGCTTATATCGGTTCTTTAAACCCTGTTTATGCAGAAAAATATAAGATACGGGTGAATATGGCTTTGGCGGAAATGAATACACAAATTCTTTTTGGTCGTGATTTTGTAAAAAAGCCTTTTCAGGGCCTTTCTCCTTTTCCGGTGGTGGAAAGAGACTTGTCTTTTCTTGTTCCAAAGGACTTTCCCGCAGGTAATATTTCAAAAGGAATAAAAAATCTGGCTGGCTCTATATGTCGTGCGGTTCAAATTTTTGATATTTATGAAAGTAAGCAAACAGATAAGGAAGCTGTGCGTTCTGTCTCTTTTCGTCTTATTTTGCAATCAGATAATAAAACTTTGACGGAAGAGTATTTAAAAAAATTACAAAACAAACTCACTAAAGAGTTGGTTTCTCAATATCCTATTAAGCTCAGATAAAAAAAGGCTTATCTAGTGGTCTAAATGGTTTAGTTGGAACATTTCGATTTTTCTTGATTTTCATTATTAGAAAAAAGGTAGCTTGAAAATTGAATATTTTAAATTAAAGCAATATATAGCTTTAAAAACATTGACTTGAAATAGACAAGATTTTATTTTAAAAAGGAAAGGTGTTAATTTTTTTAAGGATATG
>JANQSX010000111.1 GCA_028279085.1 Bdellovibrionales bacterium | reverse complement strand
GGAGATCAGTTATTTATTAAATATGAAATAAAAATAAACGACACAGTAGGAGGACATTTATCCGGTATAGAAGGGACTATTCCCTTATCCTTAGATTATATCAGACAATCAGAAAACTTTATACTTTCTTGTGACGACCCAAAACAATTAATAGGCGTAAATACGGACGGTACACCTATATGTATACCTCCTAAATATAAGGATGTTTATTTAGAAATTAATTTATAATATTTTTTTACATCTTAATTATGAGAGCAACTGCTGTAACTAGAAATAAATACATTACTACGAGAAAATATCCATGATACTGATGTTCTTTACAAAACAGAAAAACGGTTCAAAAAAAAACAAACTTCAAAAAATAGAACTGCTTTATCTTACTACCACCATTAGTTTAATCTTTTCTTTCGGAGCCTATCAGTGGAATTTCTTAGCAAAAAAAAGAATAGCACAAAAGTCTGAAGTTCTTTCTTGTTTCTCAGAAACTAAAGCAAAAAAATGTGATAGATGGAGATTGAGAAATTTATTTTTAACAAAGATCAATATTCAGAAAAAAACTTTTACCCGATGTATGTGCGAAGGGACTGTTTTTAAGAAAATAAAAATCAAAAATTCTGATTTAAGACAAAACAACTTCAGAATTTCTTTTTTCTCAGATGTCCTTTTCTTTAAAACAAACCTTCAAAAATCTTCTTTCGAAGGAGCTGTAATAAAGAACACAGTTTTTGAAAATATCACGCTCAATGGAGTCGTTTTTCAATTCACTACTTTTATCAATGTGAATTTTAAAAATGCGGACATGACAAAAGCTCTATTTATAGGTTCTCGATTTAAAAACTCCACTTATGACGAAAATACCAAATGGCCATTCTCCATTAAAACAGCAAAAGAACTAGGGCTTGCGGAAAGTGGACTATGATAAGATTTAAATCTGATTTCATAAAAAACATCTTTACATACAATTTAAATGAGATTACCCACACTAAAGGTCTGTCCTTTTATGGATTTTGCCTATCTTTTTCTCATATTATCACTTTTTTCTTCTGGAACCATACACGGGTAACTCATATATATATGACAAAAAACGAAAACGCTCTTTGTTGGCCGGATTTGCTGACCTGCAATTTTATTCGGTTACCTTCACCGGAGCTTGCAACACTAATACTTTACTTCTACTTATTCATCAGTATATTAAGCTGCCTTTTTTTTCTAAATAAAAAAACAGTTCTATATGGTTACTTTATTTTTACTGTTTCCACATTGTTAAAATTTGTTATTTTCTCCATGGATTACCGTCTGATGGGTAACTACCACTATATGCACTTTATCATTTCCTTTTCCTATCTATTTATTCCCCATAAAGCACACTGTATTCCTTTTCTCATAGTCTTATTCTACTTTTTTGCCGGCCTTCTAAAAATTATCACCCCAGAATGGCTCACAGGAATGGCTATATTTAAACACCATCCCTCATTTATAAATGAGTTTACATTTCAATTACTATGCTTCTTTGTAGTCCTATTAGAAATGGTGTGTTCTTGGTTTCTTATCCTTAGAACAAAATTAAAAAAAATAGTTTTTTTTGCTTTTCTAAGTTTTCACACAGCTTCCTGGTATTTTGTTGGATATTATTACCCATTAATAATGTATTCTTTAATTAGTATCTTCCCTATAAAATGGTTATTTCATAAAAACAAAAGTATATCACTTTCAAAATCACTTATTCCTGGGATAGCTTTTATTACTTTTTTTATTGCATTTCAAATAATTCCTTTTTCCATAAAAGGGGATCAAGCTCTTACAGGGGAAGGCAGACTGTTTGCTCTTAATATGTTTGATGGTAATACGGATTGTTCTTCTCAAACAGTTTTGAAATTTAAAAATAAAACAATTGAGTCTAATTTTTCAAAAAATTGGCTCACAGTAAGGATTCACTGTGACCCCTATATTTATTTCAATAGAGCTAAAAAAATATGCCAATTTTATAAAACAGATGAAACATTTATAGATTTGAGTTTGACATTAATAAGTAAGCTCAAATCCGCTGTTCATTACACAACACTCATTAACGAGAAAAACTTTTGCAGTAAAAAGCTGTCTTACTCTACATGGAGAAAAAATAAATGGATTTACATAAAATAATAAAAATATCAGTATACATTTCATTGTTTTTATTAACCTTCATTTTATGCAATAGCTTTTTTCAGGCTCTCCAATACAAAAAAAAATATAACAAAATCATGCACAGAGTACCTAAAATATTCCATTACCCAAATAGATTAATCGAAGAAAAACCTATCCGAATATTCTCTCAATTCAGAAACAATCACTACAAAACAGGGGTAATACAATCCCCCTTGGATAAAATACCACATCGATTTCTAAAGATTACAGAGCCTATCAATGGCTCTCTGCATGGCGCCAGTAAATCCACACCTGCCGTAGATGCTTCCGGTATTTATGTTGGAGCGGATGATGGATGGTTTTACAAATTCAACCACGATGGAGACATAGTGTGGAGAACTTATTTTTCTTTGGCGGAAAATGGAGTGCATGGAACAGCTCTACTAAGCAAAAAATACCTTTGGATTGGTGCCTATAATGGAACTTTATATTGCTTGGAAAAGAAAAGTGGTAAAATTGTCTGGTCTATTAATTTAGGTGGAGCTATAGGAGCTTCCCCCTCTATATTTAAAGACAAAATTATTATTTCAGTAGAGTTGCTCAACCCCAATATGGGCTATGTAGCCGCTGTCTCTATTTATGACGGACGGCTCATTTGGAAAACCTCTTTAACTAATGCTCATATTCATTCGTCAGTTGCTATAAACCCCAAAAAAGCTTATGGAATGGTGGGTGCCAATAACGGCTTACTTTTTAAAATAGATCTTTTTTCCGGAAAAATATTATGGATTAGAGATACAAAAGGAGCTATTAAAAGCACCCCCCTTATACATGATAAAAACATCTATGTTACTAATTGGTCAGAACATTTTTTCTCTTTCACTGAAGAAGGAAAAGAAAAATGGAAAGTACCCGTACAACCTCGTTCGCAAAGTTCCCCTACTCTAATTCCTGACTTGGATTTATTGATATTCGGAACACACTATGAAACCCCTCAATTAATTGCTGTTCATCTTAAAACCGGATCCGTAAAATGGAAAAAAACCATATCAAACACAAGAGCTATAGCCAGTGGTGTTAGTTTTACTCAAAAAAACAGTGGAAAAAGTTTTTTTATATACCCATGCACTATGGAAGATATTTGCTTCATAAGACCTACAGACGGTACTACTATAAAAAAAATTAAAATAGAGAATTTATTAACGGGAAGCATAGCTTATTTTAATAAACAGTTTTACATGAGTTTAAACAATGGTGGAGTTATCAGTTTGTTATAAATAACATTTATATGCCACAAAAAAAGCCAGCCAGGAATATTTCCTGACTGGCTTTTAAGTAAAAAGCCGGCATCGTGCTACTCTCCCACAGGGTCAGCCCTGTAGTACCATTGCCGCTGACGGACTTAACTTCTGTGTTCGGGATGGGAACAGGTATGGCCCCGTCGCTATAGACACCAGCAATCTGTTTCTAAAGTAGTAACTCAATTTTTTTGTCTGTAACTCAAAACATCCTTAGCTGGATTCCGGCCTTCGCCGGAATGACAGACAGAAATTGTTTTTAAAAAAGCCTCACGACCTATTAGTACGATTCGGCTGAACACATTGCTATGCTTACACCTATCGCCTATCAACCTCCTAGTCTCGAAGGGGTCTTCAGGACCCTTGCGGATCAGGGAAAACTTATCTTGAGGTCGGCTTCCCGCTTAGATGCTTTCAGCGGTTATCCGTTCCGAACATAGCTACCCTGCTATGCCACTGGCGTGACAACAGGTGCACCAGAGGTTCGTCCATCCCGGTCCTCTCGTACTAAGGACAGCTCCTCTCAA
>JANQSX010000096.1 GCA_028279085.1 Bdellovibrionales bacterium | reverse complement strand
AAGAGGGTAGCTTTAACCTGTTTTGAAGCTGAACCTGAAATGTGTCACAGGTATTGTATCTCTTCTACTCTACGAAAGAAGAATTATAATCTTACAATAAAACATTTATGAGCCCTAAAAAAAAGAAAGTATTTATCACTGTAAAGACTTATCCTACTTTGTCAGCAAAGTATGATGAACTTGTCTGCACAGCAGGTATTACGGAGAAAGGAAGATGGATTAGAATTTATCCTGTTCCTTTTAGAAAATTGGAGTGGAAAAAACAATATAGAAAATATCAGTGGATAGAACTTGATCTAATTAGAAATAAAAGCGATTTTAGACAAGAAAGTTATAAACCGGCAAATCAAGGTCAAACTATACAATCTAAGGAATTTATAAAGAATTGGGAAGATAGAAAAAAAATTATATTTAAGGCAAAAGTTTATGCAGACTTAGATTCTCTTATAAAAGACGCAAAAAATAAAAGTAAAAAAATATCACTTGCTGTTTTTAAACCAGAAAAGATTATAGATTTTAAATGTGAACCTGTTGAAGATAGGAAATGGGATTCTAAAAAGATCAAGACTATAAAAGAAAATGCAAAACAATTAGATTTATTTAATTCTGATAAGCCTCATGAATTTTTTAGAATTGTAAATAAACTGCCTTATAAATTTTCTTATGTTTTCCAAGATAAGTTAGGTAAGAAATCAAAACTTATGATTGAGGATTGGGAAATAGGGGCTTTATATTGGAACTGTTTAAAAAGAGATAAAAATGAAAAAATAGCCATTCAAAAAGTTAAAAACAAATACTTAAATGAATTTAATAAAAAAGACTTATATTTGTTTCTTGGAACTACATTGCAAAATCATTATAGAGGGAAGAATCCATTTATTATAATAGGTGTATTCCCTCCTCCGTTTACGAGTCAAATGTCTTTGTTATGAGGTTAAAAGATAAAAAAAGGAGCGACCAGCCCAAAAAAGGGACAATCGCTGAAAGGAGCGATTGACACCAGTCGCCGATATTATTATCAGATCATTCTTTCTATTTGTAAAGTATAATTTAATCAAAAAATTGTTTCGGAATTACGTTTTTTAGTCATTTTCATATTACATAAAAGCAGATGGCCTCCTAAATGAAGGCGCTTTTTTTTGGCTTATGAGTAAGCAGTTGGATAATATATTAACTATATTCAAATGACATTTTTTATATTTTAATCCACTGTTACATGGGCAAGGTTTGTTTCTTCCAATTTTTTCATTTTTATAAATAACATTTCCTAAGTTAAAGGAATAAGCATATTCATAGATGAATTTTTTAGCTTCTTCTGGTAATATTTTTATATAACTTTGTAAATATTTAAAATATTCTATGTTGTTTGTAATTTCTCTAACAAGGCTTAGAGTGCCATGTTCCATTGTTCCAAAAGGAAATTTATCGTATTTTTCAAAATGACTTATACCATATAAAAAAGGTATTACTAATTCCTGAATAAAATTTATTCCAGGAGATGGACTATCCTTCAATTTTTCAGCGTATTCAAAAGCTTTGAAACGAGAACATAAACATAAACCTTTATTTATATCTCCATAATTTATATGTAAATCTATTAAGTCTAAATCTTTATCTTTAGATATTTTTTCAATTCTTCCGTTTATCTCTTTTACTAAAGGAAGAGGCTGTTGGTTATTAAAATCAATTTCTATATTATATTTGTCTTTAATTTTGTAACCCTGGTACTCCCCTTCAAATTGAAGAAAACCAGTTAAAGTTTTATTTTTTGGCTCATAAATTAACTGAGGTTGTGTTTCCTTAATCAATAAGATGTCTTTTTTCTACCTCACAGAAAAAGACATCTTATTGATTAAGGAAACACAACCTCAGTTAATTTATGAGCCAAA
>JANQSX010000066.1 GCA_028279085.1 Bdellovibrionales bacterium | reverse complement strand
TGAGCCGTTTTAAGATGATCCTGCATTAACAGTCGATCCAAACACCCGGTTATAAATGTTAAAAACGATCTATAAAAGGAAAGTAACTTTTCGGGATTTTTTGCGAAAAATTCCACAAAAATATAAATAAAACTATCCACACCATACTGGCTAGTACGAATAGGAATACTTAAAATATTTTGAACGGGACGCCCCAGAGAGTTAGCTAGATATTGACTGTCCTCTTTATCTTTTATTCTTATACCTTGTTTTGCACCCTCACCCTTCATAGAATAATAAGCAGAACTTTTATAAATCCCTTTAGAATGACAAACATATTGCAGAGGACCAAAATGTCCTGAATGCCAATGGAAAACCAGACTTTTAATCTTAAACCGACGACTGGTTTCTTTATAAAGAAGAGATAAAAAACTCTCTATGGAGGAAGTGGTAAACAATTTATCACAAAATCTTAAAGAATGATTTATTTCTCGAATTTGCCGATCCAAATTTTGTTGTTCCTTAAGAGACAAAATATATACACTCCTGTTTCCAGTCAGAATAATACTGATTTAATATTCATAATTAATATATTACATAAGTTTTTTTAATCTGCCAATCAGCAAGATTAAGCAAGAGCTAATAAAGAAATCTGAAATTATTTTTTAGATGATTGAAATTAGGCGATTTGATCTTCCACTATCTCTTTGTTCTGTGAATTATTCAGATAAGAATGAATTAAAAGATCGGTTTGTAAAATACCTCGTGCGATTTTTCGCTTTTCCTGCAAAAGTTCCCGAACAGTTTTCTTGTCCACTTCTGAAACGGACTGAACAGAATATCGTTTTAAATGTATATCAATATTTTCAATAGCATCTAAAATAACCTGACGGCTGTAATAAAATTGCTCTATATGTTTATAATTCCCGGATTGTAAACGATGGCATTCAAGAGAACTGATTTTCGCAAACTGAATCAGATAATTATTTTTTTGTCTTAGTAAATCGATCACTAATTTCATAAACCATCTACCTCTATAAAATAATTGCCATGCTTTATATATTATGACAGATAGTAAAAAAAAAGAAGGCGTCAATATTACAACTTGTCCAAAGATGAGACAGAAAAAAAACTTTATATCCCAAATGTTTATAAATGGTGAAAAAGTCTTGACAGGGTGTTAGTCCAGTCCGGTTTTTTCTTTGGATAAAAGAGTTTTAGCTTTAAGCAAAGAGTGAAACTGTTTTGTATAAGTAGGATTTACCTTAAGCTCTATTATTGCCGGAGAAGAAAAAGAAAATGTTTCAGGCCATTGGGTGACACAATAATAATTCAAGTTCCACATGGCCGCCCACTGTTTAAATTGTAAGTTATGCGAATTTAAAAATAAAGGATCAGAAAACATAGAAGAAAAGATCTGTCCGCCACTATTATTAATGACAACGATAAAACACTGAACACTTTTATTCATTTGCTGTAAAACCCATGGGGCAGACAAATCATACAGACAACTTAAGTCTCCTATTAAACACCAGTTTTGCCGATCCGGTTTACAAGCTCCAAAAAAAGTGGAAAGCAGTCCATCTATTCCATTAGCACCTCTATTGGCTAGATATTTTAATTGTTTGTTTTTTACAACCCCATAATCCGCCGCTAAATCCCACTCCCTAATAGGAAGACTATTACCTAAAAACAACAAAGAATGATCAGGAATTTTTCGGGAAAATTCCCTTATTAAAGAAGGCTCACTAAAAGGACATCCTTCCAGGGTTTTTTGTAATTGCTCAACTCGTTTTTTATCTTCAGTAAATAGTTCCCCATCAATATGAGATTGACTTAAAATAAAATCCTTACTCCATTGAAAAAAAGAATCAAAAGACAAAGCCGGGCCGCCACGACTTAAACCGGAATAAATCTGATCACTTACAGACAAAACCGGTAAATGATTTTTTTCCAAATCCCTCCAAAAACGAGCACTAGGTCTTCTACCTATACGAATAATACCATCCGCTTTCTGATTTGAAATGATCCAATTTAAAAAGTCGGATCCGGATTTTAAAAGGAGAGAATTTAATTTTTCAGACTCCCTTAAACCGGAAAGAGCTTCCGCGTAAACAGGCCAACGGAATAAATATAAAATATTTTCTGTATTTTCTCTTACTTCATCCGGCAATTCCGTCAAAATACATAGTGGATTTTTAACCTTATGAAAAAAAGATTTTATTTGTTGCTCTTCTTTCGGAGAAGAAGAGTTTAATTTTTTCTTCACTTCTTTAATTGAAGAAAACGAGAGTTTATTTACTTCTTTGTTTATTAAAGGTTCATCAAAACAAACATTAATATGACAAGGAGTAGAGCCTTTCCAGGAAGACAGATCAAACTCCAGATTTTTTTCCAAGTCCCATTGTTCTTCCACATAATGAGAAAAAATTCCAGGTTGTTCAATACTTTGTGGCGCACCGGTTTTACGATAAGAGGAAGGTCGATCCGCTGTGACAAGAACTAAAGGCAGATGAGAGTAATAAGCTTCTATAACAGAAGGTAAAAGCTCCGCCACTGCCGTGCCGGAAGTGGTGACTACTGCACAAGGCCTTTTATCTCTTTTACAACGTCCCAGAGCAAAAAAACCGGCTGAACGTTCATCAAAAAAGGAAAAAACTTCTAAGCCCTTTACATGAGAGATAACGGAAACCAAAGGAGCACTTCGTCCGCCCGGGCAAATACAAAAAGTTTTTACACCATGAATATTGATCACCTGACTGATAATTTTTTCAGATAGTTCAATATTTCCAACACAGGCAGACGAGGTGAGCGGCCATTGATTCTTTCTTTTATTACTTTTTATATTCATCATTCACTCATTTATTTATATTCTCCACAAAACCTATTCCAAGTAAATAGACGTTTTTTTTTCAATTCCTCCCATTCTCTTTCCAGCTGACTGGCCTGAACCAAACCACAACCAGAACCTAGATAAGCTTTACCATCTATAAACTGTATATTTCTAATAGCCACTACGCAAAAAGCCTTTTCATTCATAACCACACCGAAGGGAGCTCCAAAGCCATATCTTAAATGAGTTTTTTGATGAAACACAGTTAATAATTCCAAAGCTTCTTTACGAGGAAGACCGCCTAAGGCCGGTGTAGGATGAAGAATCTGGCACAAGCTCCTACAGGATATATTGTTTTTTAATTTTAACTTAAAATCCGTTCTTAAATGACGAATATCCCCTAATGAATATATATAAGTGTTAGAAACATGATATTCTCCAAGAGAAGATAAAAGATTTTTTATTGTCTGCACCACCAATTGATGCTCTTCAGTTTCTTTTGGATCAGCCAACAAATTATGTTGAGAATTACGAGCTGTACCGGCTAAGGCCATTGTTTGAATATAAGATCCTTCTTTCCTAAAAAGATATTCCGGTGTGATGCCAATGATGGCCTGCCCGCCAGACCACCAGGCATAAGCTGTCCCGTTATCTGAGCCTGAAATCAAACGATAGATTAAAGTGGGTATATCTTTTTCTTTCAGCGAATAATCAGCCGTCTCAAAACAAGCCGGAACCACTTTTTGAATTTTACCGGCCTGTATTTGCTCTTTTACTTTTAAAAAAAAATCCCGAAATTGAAAAAAACACGGCTCTTGCCAATTCCAACTCTTTATATTTTGTTTTATTGTTTGATCTTCTAAAAAAGCTAAAAGTTCTTGTTTGGAATAAAAAATTGTATGGGAAGGTACATAAAAATTTTCACCCTTATCAGAAGATTCAGAAGAAAAAAATAGAGGACGAAACAAGCTCCATTGATCAGGAGAATGTGTATTTGACACATAAAAAGGACCTATCCCTAATAAATATCGATCAGGAGCCATTTGAAGCAAAAATCCCTCTTTCCTCCACTGAGTTTTATCTATATTATCAAAATTTTGGTTTTTCTGACTCATATTTCACAATGGGTTTATAACCCTTTTTATAACTAGTCACCTGTCAAAAACTCTGTTCTTTCAAATAAAACTTTTTTTAACTTGAAAATGAACATTTTTAAGAGCTTTCCTACTTATCCAGTTTGAAAAAACTAATCTTTCAAGTTAAAAAGAAAAAATGAAAACTATAAATAAATGCTCTTTATTACAAAACTCTCCTCGACCGTTCATACTCATTGCCGGTCCTTGTTCTATTGAAAATGCAGAGCAAATGAACCAAATAGCAAACATTATGAAAGAGGAAAATATTAACTTTTTAAGAGGGGGTGTTTATAAACTACGTACTCATCCTAACTCCTTTCAAGGCTTAGGCGAAGAAGCTTTGCCTCTTGTTCAACATTTAAAAAAAACTCATAATTTACAGTTTGTTTCTGAAATAACGGATCCTAGGCAAGTGGAGACATTACTTCCTATTGTAGATATATTTCAGGTGGGCACTCGTAATATGTATAACTATGAGTTACTGAAAGAATTGGGAAAACAAAATAAACCGGTTTTATTGAAAAGAGCTTTCTCCGCGCAAGTTAAAGAATGGCTTTTAGCAGCAGAATATTTAATTCAGTCTGGAAACAACCAAATTATCCTTTGTGAAAGAGGTATCCGTACCTTTGAAACCAGCACCCGCAACACTTTAGATTTATCAGGAGCTTTAGTGGCTCAAAAAGAGTCTTCCCTTCCGGTTATTGTGGATCCTTCTCATGCTACGGGAGACAATACTTTAGTTACTCCCATAGCTCTAGCGGCTGCCGCCGCAGGAATGGATGGTCTTTTAGTGGAAATTCACCCGGAGCCGGAAAAAGCCCTTTCAGATGGACAGCAATCCTTGAATTTTATGCAATTTAAAAAAATGATGAAACAACTAAGAAATATATTATCCACTATAGGAAGAACAATAGGAACAAAGTATGACGAATTCTTTTACAAAAGTTCACCCGAAGAAAATAAAAAAGATATTCAGCTCCATAGCTCTTAACTACGATAAAACAAATAAATTTATTACTTTGGGAATGGATACTAGTTGGAGAAAAACACTAGTTCAATGGAGTGAAGCTCCTAAAAACGGTAAAATTCTGGATTGTGCTACAGGCACCGGGGTTTTAGCCTTTGAATTTCAAAAGCAGCTGGGACCTGAAGCACAAATCATTGGAGTGGATTTTTGTAAAGAAATGCTTGAGCAAGCCCGCTTAGCTCAAACAACTCAAAAGAAAAACATTCATTTTCAGATCGCTGATATGCATCAACTTCCCTTTGAGAATCAAACTTTTGATGTCTGCTCCTGCGCCTATGGTTTGAGAAATGTAGAAAATCCTTTAAAAGCTCTTATGGAAATGGCCCGTGTGACTAAAAGTGGAGGAACTTTGATGATTTTAGAAACAGGTGATAAACCTGGCTTCTTACTTTATCCTTTTTTTTATTTATACTTTCGTTACATTGTGCTCTGGATCGGAACTTGGCTGACTGGCCAAAAATTCGCTTATGAATATTTGCAACAATCTTCTAGAAATTTTCCAGCCCGGAAAGATTTTTTAACACAAATGAAAGGAACTGGTTATTTCAGCAAATGTGAATACAAAAGTCTTTTTTTCGGTGCCAGCTTTATTTACAAAGCCCGAGTTTCACATAAATAAAATTCTGAAAACTCTAAACGACTTTCACTATTCTAGTCTTGTGCTGTGTCATTCTGGACTTGATCCAGAATCCAGAAGAAACCCCAAACATCCTCTGGATTCCGAATCAAGTTCGGAAGGACAATTAGGTATAAAAATACCAGGAACAGTTTTTGCATAAAAGATAGCCATGCAATCCTGGTTGGAATATTTAGCTTTTCTAAGTTGGCAAAATCAGACATTAACTTTGAAAGATTTTAAAAAAGTCTTTCAAAATCAGGAACAGATCCATTCTGTGACTCAGCTGAGTAACTACATATCTCATCCCGATACCAAACATTACTTACGTATTCAAAAAGAATGGTGGAAACAAGCGGAAAAAGATCAAAAATTTTGTCAGCTATCAGGTATTCAAACAGCTTGGCCATTCCATTCTAATTACCCAACCTATCTTTTACAAATGGAATATCCCCCGGTGCTTATTAGTTGGAAGGGACAGGCTTGCTGGAAAGATCATTTTCTTTTTTCTTTAGTAGGAAGTCGTAAACCTTACCAGGATACTTTACTTTGGATGGAAATGCATTTAAGTACTTTCTTAAAAAAAAGAAAAGAAAAATTCTGCCTAATGAGTGGAGGAGCTAGGGGAGTGGATCAGAAAGCACACGCTCTCTCCTTAGCTTCCCAAAAACCTACTCTTTGCTTTCTACCCTGTGGAATAAAAAATTATTATCCAGCTGATTTAAAAAAATGGGAAAAAGAAATTATAGGGGGAGGAGGAGCTTTTGTCAGTATATTCCCCATGTCTGAACCCATGAGGAAATCCCATTTTCATAAAAGAAATAAAATTCTGGCTTTTTTATCTCATTTGATTTTTATAGCACAAGCTCAATTTCGAAGTGGCACAATGGTAACCGCCCGCTATGCTCTTCATGCCGGCACTACTATAGCCGCTTTACCAGGTAGTCCTCTTTATACCGGATACAAAGGTAACCTTAGTTTAATTAATGACGGTTGTT
>JANQSX010000056.1 GCA_028279085.1 Bdellovibrionales bacterium | reverse complement strand
TTAACTGCTTTAAAATCACTTTTTCTGGACAGCAATAAACTAGAAAGTTTATCTCCTCACCAGTTTTCAAACTTAACTGCTTTAGAATTGCTTTTTCTTTTTGATAATAAGTTAGAAAGTTTGTCTCCTCACCAGTTTTCAAACCTGACTGCTTTGAAGGCACTTCTTCTTTCTTACAATAATTTAAAAAATTTATCCCCTCATCAATTTTCAGGCTTAACTTCTTTGACATCACTTTCTCTTTCTTATAATAAACTAGAAAATTTGTCTCCTGAGCAATTTTTAGGCTTAACCTCTCTGCAATCACTCTTTCTAGATAATAATGAGCTAAGTGTTAAAGAAAAAAACCTTTTAAGAGAAGGACTGGTAAGTATAGATGGATTAACTGTTGCGCTTTAATGACAATGAGATCAATTATAATAATTGCTTCCTTTGCTTATCTTGCCTATTCTTGTTTTCCGCTTTTTTTTGCTGAATAACTTCTTTTATTTTTTTTACTGTTTTTTTAGGGTCAAGTTCTGCATATACCTTATTTCCGCTACGAATCGTAAAGTAATGAGGAATGGATTTTTTTGGAACTTTAATTTTTTTTCCATTCTGGGAAAGAGTGACCGTCTTTTTATCATAAGCTACTATAACACCTTCAACTGTAACTCTTGTTACAGCACTACTAATAAAAGAAAATACAGAATAAGAAAGCATTATAATAATTACTAATATTGTTTTCATAAAATAAACCTTTCGCTACATAAAATTATTGTTGTGATCCAGCATCAGCAGCTCCCTTACCTGTAGCACCACCAGAATTATTAGGATCGCTTGTAGAGCCGCTAAAGATCGTTCCACCATCCTGACCACCTGTACCTGTAGAACCACTAAAGATCGTTCCACCATCTTGACCACCTGTACCTGTAGAACCACTAAAGATCGTTCCACCACCTTGACTAGAGTCGTTTTCTTCACCAAACAACATATCTCCGTATTTTTTATTACGATTCATTATATCACGAAAATTTTGTGGTTTTCTACCATCCTCTAAAGTCCATTCTAATGTATCAACACATTCATCAGCAGAACTCGGGCATTTTCTTTTCCTATGTGCCGGACAATGCACACCATACAATTTTTCCGCAATTCCATCAATTACACACACTACATCACCAATACAAAGATACTTTCCATCACAAACTTCTAAAATTTTTGGCATCTTACTATATATACATGTTGGAACTGTATAAGGCTTTGCTTTCTTAGCTGTAACACTCTCTTTTACATCTGTAACACTTTTTTTTCCATCTGTAATACCCTCAGCGAGAACCAACTCTCCTAAAGTTTTTTTACTCTTCTCATATAGCGCGCTCACATCATCATGATCTTTGATCCATACTTCAGCGGAATCATTCACTCCAAACCCATTAGTATCCACTCTAATCGATTGAACAACCCCATTTCCACCAAAACCTGTGTCTTTGAAAGAAAAACCTTCTCGCTCTACTCTTTCTCTCACCCAGGTTTCCTTTGATAGATTGGCATAATCTACACCCCGCGGGGGATTACCGATTGTGATAGCCTTTATATCCCCACCTTTAGTTATTACTTTTAATTTAACATAATCCATTAAAGCTCTATCAGAAATCCGTACCACTTCTGATTTTGAGCCACATTGAACTTCAAGAAAACCTTTCTCCCCTACTGTTTCACCTTGACTGAGTCCACTTATAGATTGAAAACCACACTCAACTGTGGCTTCCACCCAGTCCGGTAGTAAAAAAATAAAGGAACACAAATACACTATTAAGGAAAAACTATTCTTTGCTCTTTTAAACATTTCAAATATCACTTTCTTTTGAGTACTTCATCTGAATTTTCCAATCTTTATAGTTTAACAATTTTGCAGGTGTCCTTAGAGAAACAGTGAACCTCTTAACAGACATCCAAGTTTTCAAAACAAGACTAGTATATAATCTTCTTTAGTATTTATCCACCATATCTAGACTTTTAACTAGCTATTTTTCTCTTCACCTCAAGATAACATGAATAAAAAACCAGTTAAAAATCCTTTCAAGCTGTCTTGAACTTTTCTTTTAATTTAGTTTATTCTAACCACATAAAAAAATAATCTATTAAATTATAAAAAAAATGTCAGAACAAATAAAAATATTAAAACAAAAAGCAGAGCAAAACAGTCTTCGTATGGGCTATCAATTAAGTTGTTGTTTGTACCTATCCAATAATCAAGATTCTTCATTAGATCAAAGGAGAAAAATACGTAAACAACTAACAGAAGAAATAGAAAAAAGTTGGCCTAATACACTTTCTGTAGAACAAAAAAAACAATTACTGATACCTGGTACCCCTCTGCAAGTTCCTTTCGCTTCTCTATCCGTATCCCATTCATCTGTTATGGGCGGTTTTATTATCTCTCCCGCCACTCAAGTCTCTTTAGGTGTTGATTTAGAACAAGCAGGGAGAGCTAAAAAAAGAACAGTGCTTCGCATTGCCAATGAAGAGGAACTCCATCAATCCCCTTCCCCCTCATTCTTATGGTCAGCAAAGGAAGCCATTTATAAGAGCATCCATCCCTTTCAAAAAACGATCTCTATAAAACAAATATTTGTTTTTGATTGGACACCTATTCAGGAAACAAACAAATCAGATACATTAAAGACATACGACTATCGATTTGAAGTAAACAATATAAAGGGAAAAGGCTTCGTCTGTTCTTCAGGTAAGATTGTAATAGCTGTGTCTTTTTATACTAAGTAGCGATAGAACTTTACAAGAGTGACAAATATTTTCTGACAAGAATATAATAAAACACTCTCTCCCATCAAAGTCAGTTCAAAGAGAAATTTGTAGTAACATATCTTCCGCTTCATCTACTAAATCCTCATCTGAGAATTCAGTAATTACTTTACGGTACAAAAGAATAGCATCATCTGACTCTCCTTTTTCCTCATGAATTTTAGCCATTACTAAAAAAGAGTAACCCATCCACTTAGACCGCGAACCAGGATCATACTCCTGAAGTGCTTGAATAACTTCTTCACTTTGTCGATACTGTTCTTCATACAAAAGTCCTTTAGCCAACAAAAAAGAAGCTTCCTCAGTATAGGCGGTATAAGGATATTTTTCTAATAGCTCAGATAGAGTCTTATTTGCTGATTTATAATCTTCAATGATGTGCAACCTTCTACCTTCTTCCATCATTTTCTTTGAACGGGATTCTATTTCAGTGGTGTGAAGTGTATAGGAAGCAGGCATTCTATCACTATCTTGTAACAAATTACTAAGTACCACATAAGTACTTATTAATAATGCAAATACAATAGCAATATAGATGGATATTTTGTTAAATATATATTTTTTTACATTTAAATTCATACGACGATATAGTTTATTTACATTCCAAAAAACTATATCGGATGATCTGATATTTTTATTGAGACTTTTTAAATAAAAGCAATGAAATATATTTATTCCGGTTTAATCAGCATCTTTTGAATTTCATTGGCATGTTCCACTTCTTCTTTTACCAAAGTTCTTGCCATTTCTTCTAATGCTATATCTTCATATTTTTCAGCTACCTTGACTAATGTTTTATACAATTGAATAGCCTCTTCCTCAAAATGAAGACTTTCTTCCAATAACTGTGTGACACTATGGTTAGGCCCCTCCTTTACCTGAGAAGATAAAATAGGGGGATGCCCACCAAGAGAAGTGATTTTTTCACCAACAAGAGTGGCATGAGTGATAGCTTCCTGAGCATTTTCCCGAAACCAATGTTGAATGGGAATCCGATTATAACCCATTATCATAAAGGAATAATGCAAATAGCGGTTCACTCCAGCCATTTCACTTTGATAAATCTGACCTAAAAGCTCCAATACTTCTTTATTTTGATATGTTTTTTCTTTTTTCATAATTACAATTTACAAAGTCTGTTCCCCTTGTTTCCAATCACAAGGACAAAGCTCACCTGTTTGTAAAGCATCTAAAATTCTTAAAACTTCTTTTGGACTACGACCCACACTGAGGTCTGTAACATATACAAAACGAATGACCCCTTGAGGATCCACAATAAAAGTCGCTCTCTGAGCCACCCCCTCATTGGAGTCTAAAATTCCTAGAGAAGCACACAGCTCTCTTTTCACATCTGCCAACATAGGAAAAGGAAGTTCTTGCAAATCTTTTTCATGT
>JANQSX010000032.1 GCA_028279085.1 Bdellovibrionales bacterium | reverse complement strand
GTTACAGGTTATACCCCTATAAATATTCCTATTCATAAATCCGGCACTTATAAAATAAAATGGAAAAAAAACAATAGGACAGGAGTTAAATATATTTATTTAAAGTCCGGCCAAAAAATAGTATTGAGGGATAATGACTTTCCTTGAAATAATAAAAGCTCTTTTTTTCGGATTTGTTCAGGGTTTTTCCGAGTTTTTACCTATCTCCAGCTCAGGGCATTTGGTTTTACTCCGCTCTTTTTTGAAACTGGATTCTTTTAGCCTTTTTTTTATTTTGGTTTTACATTTGGGAACATTAGCAGCTATTGTAAGCTGTTACAGAAAAGATCTTCTGGAAATTTTAAAGGCTTTTATTTTAAAACCTTTTTGTCTCTCCGGTCCGGGACGAGTGGTGTACCTTTTAATTATAGGTACTTTACCAGGAATAGCAGGAGCCTTTTTACTAGTTCCTTTAGTGAAAAAAAGCTTACTCCAACCTCACTGGACTGGAGGCGGTTTCATTCTCACTGCCACTTGTTTATTTTTAACTAGAAAAATTTTACAAAAAACAAGGAAAAGGGATGTCTCTATTTCTTATAGTATAACAAACTGGAACTCCTTTTCCTTTTTTACCGCTTTTATAATTGGCCTAGCTCAGGTGTTAGCTTTTTTCCCGGGCATGAGTCGCTCAGGATGGACTATTACCGCCGCTTTGTTTTTAGGTCGCTCACCACATGAAGCTGTCCGCTTTTGCTTTCTTTTAGCTATACCGGCTATCTTGGGAGGGCTTTTCTTTGAAATATTAAATAATCCCTTACCGGAAAATTCCTCTTTTATCATTTTAGTATTAGCTTTTTTCAGTTCCTGGTTTTTCGGTTGGATAGCTTTGAAATGGCTTATTCATTCATTAAAAAATTTGTTTTTTCCTTTTTTTGCTTTTTACCTTTGGCCTTTAGGAATTTTTACGATTTTTTTTGTTTAAGCCACAAAACATAAGTGACAGTGACATCGCTTTGAATTATGTTGATACATTACAAATTGAAGATATGAACAAAAAAAATAAAGTCCCTTTAAATAAAAAAGCTTTTTCCACCAGGGCTATCCATGCCGGTCAAGAGCCTGATCCACATACTGGAGCGGTAATGACTCCTATTACCCTTTCTTCCACTTATGCACAAAGTGCTCCAGGTGAACACAAGGGTTATGATTACTCCCGAGTATCCAATCCCACTCGAAAAGCTTTAGAGATATGCATGAGTTCTTTGGAAGAAGGAACTCATGCTTTCGCTTGCTCTTCCGGTGTAGCAGCCAGTTCTTTAGTATTTGAGTTTCTAAAACCCGGAGAACTTCTAGTCGCCGAAAAGGACCTCTATGGAGGAAGCCTCAGAATTTTAACAAAAATACTAAAACCACGTGGTATTCATGTTCAATTAATGGATCTATCTGATGAAGATAATATCCTTAATATTCCCAAAAATACCAAAATGATTTGGTTGGAAAGTCCTACTAATCCGTTAATGAAACTTATTAATATTGAAAAAATAAGTACCTTTACAAAAAAACACAACATTTTATTAGCAGTAGATAACACCTTTATGAGTCCTTTTTTTCAAAACCCTTTACAGTTAGGAGCTAATATCGTTGTCCACTCCGCCACTAAATATTTAAGTGGTCATTCTGACATTGTGGCGGGAATTGTTATCACTAATGAAAAGGAACTTGCTGAACAACTCTTTTTTTGGAGTAAATCACTAGGACCTGTTTTACCTCCTTTTGACTCCTATTTACTTTTAAGAAGTATAAAGACTCTACCCGTCCGAATGAGAAGACATGAAAAGAACGCTTTAGAGTTAGCTCATTTTTTGGAAAAACAAAAAGAAGTTAAAAAAGTTTTATACCCAGGTTTAAAATCCCATCCTCAATATAATTTAGCTTTAAAACAAATGTCCGGTTTTGGCGGGATGCTTAGCTTTTATCTACATGGAGGAAGAAAAGGGGCTTTTAAATGTCTAAATAGTTTTCAAATCTGCACCCTGGCGGAAAGTCTAGGTGGTGTAGAATCTTTGGTGGAACATCCGGCTAGTATGACTCATGCTTCTTCCCCCCACCCACCAGCTGAATCTCTTATTCGAGTGAGCACAGGTATTGAAGATATAGAAGATTTAAAAGAAGACTTTTCACAAGCTCTTAAAGGGTGTTAATTTTTTTCTTTTACACTTCTAAAAATAAAAGGCTCGGTAGCTCAGTCGGTAGAGCAGGAGACTGAAAATCTCTGTGTCGGCGGTTCGATTCCGTCCCGAGCCATACTCTTTTATTGAAAACAAGACCTAAGTCCTTATAGGATTTCAAGACATCTCCTGTTTTTTCCTAAATTCGATACCACAGAAAAATGTTTAAAGTTTAAACAATCACTTTACGATAAATATACAGAAGACAGTAAAAACTGCTAAAAAGCCGGTTTTTACCGGTCCGGTATAACTTTCTAACATTCTCATGGGAGAATATTATGATTCATTGGAATGACTTAAGAAATCTCCATGTTGTAAGACAGACCAAAAATATTATTTATCAATGGTGGAAAACAGATATTTTAATTATCAATGAAGAAAATATTGTAAATCCATCTTCTCTAAAAGACAATTTTGCTTTTCATAATCCTTTAATAAAAGAACTCTTTCAAAAAAAATCTTTTCAAGAATCTTTTACTAAAAGCCTTCAAAATATTCAAAAACAAGATAAAAACATAAACAGCAGTTTTTTAGAAAAGTGGCATGGTACAGGACTCAATCTCTTTATTGTGCCCATTCAAAATTATACGCATTTTACAGGATTTGTAGTAGCTACCGGTTTTTTAGTGGATAGAGAAAATGAAAAAATAGAAACTACAAAGCAACAATGGATCAGTATGGGATTCTCCGAGGAATGGTATTTAAAACATAAAGAATATATTCCCCTTATTCCTTCTCAAGATAAAAACCATTTTATAGATCTCGTGGAAATGATTGCAAAAGAAATTTCCTCCGTTCAACAAGAGTTGATGGAAAAATCACAACAAATAAATGAAGTCCCTAAATCTCACAGTCTTTCTTATGGTAACATGGTAGGTCGATCCAATCAGATGCATCAATTATATAATCTACTAGATAAGATTAAACATTCTCATAACACTATTTTAATTCAAGGAGAAAATGGAACAGGAAAAGAATTAATTGCTAAATCCATTCATCAAAATTCTCCAAGAAAAAATGGTTCATTTATTGCTCAAAATTGTTCCGCTTTAAACGACAACCTTTTAGAATCGGAACTGTTTGGTCATGTTAAAGGGTCTTTCACCGGGGCCTATAAAGATAAAAAAGGACTCTTTGAAATGGCTGACAAGGGCAGTTTCTTTTTAGATGAAGTAGGGGATACTTCTCCGGCTATGCAAGTTAAACTCTTGCGAGTTCTCCAAGAAGGTACTTTTTTCCCAGTGGGAGGCACAGAATCTAAAAAAGTAGATGTGCGTATCATTGCCGCTACCAATAAAAATCTTAAAAAAATGGTGGAAGAGGGAAGTTTCCGGGAAGATCTTTATTATCGTTTAAATGTGATTAATATACAGGTACCCCCTTTAAGGGAAAGAATGGAAGATATTACTTTACTGGCCGAATTTTTCATTAACCGTTTTAGTCAACAACCTAAAATTTTTACTAAAAAAGCTTTAGAAAAATTGAATCAATATTCCTGGCCAGGAAATGTGAGAGAACTACAAAATGAAGCGGAAAGACTGGCTGTATTCACCGGAAACGACACTTACGTTAAAGAAGACTTCCTCTCAGATAAAATTAAAAATAAAGATAACAACACACAGTTTATCTCTTTTCTAAATGCAAACCACTCCGGTAAAATTATGAAAAAAGCTATCTCTCAATTAGAACGTCAGATGATCTCTCAATGTTTAAAACAGGAGGGTTGGAACAAAACTAAAGTAGCTAAAAAACTAGGTATTTCCAGAGCTGCCTTAGTATCCAAAGTAAAAGAATATAAATTGGAAAAAAGATCCCTTAAAAGCAATAATAATCTCTTAAGAAAAAAGATCGGTATGTAAAAATAAATTATTGATTAGGAAAATAAGCTCGATTTTTATCTGATGTGGCACTAGGTTGCCTTACTTTCCAAATATCACCTTCTTTATTTTGACTGTTTTCTTTATAAATAAAAAATGGATCAGAAAAACCTAAAAATTTTACAGAATCCAATGACTTTGGGAAAAGCCATATAGCAAGTCCAAATAAGAATAAAACACCCATTAAAAAAAAGTCTTTTCTCTTTTTTATGGGATGATGCACTCCGTTTTTCCTCCTATTTATGAAATTTAAAATTGATATAGTTACAAGTATATTTTGCCGGAATGAATTCCTAAAATAAAATTAAAAAGACCGAACTCATCCAAAGGCTTGTTTTCTAAAAGATATACCAGGCAAATTGATATTAAAAACGAGTTCATCTGAACCAATTGTTAAAGAAAAAAAGAACTGATAAAAAAAGTTTAATCCACTTTGCGACCGGCCGCTTTAAGAAATTGAATCAAACCCTTATCCGTTAACGGATGCTCAACCATTTTAAGAAATAAAGCCGGCGGCATAGTTATAAGATCAGCCCCTAATTCAGCAGCAGCCAATACATGAGATAAATGACGAACACTGGCTACTAAAACTCTTGTTTTTATTTGATACTGAGAAAAAATCTGGATAGTTTGAGCTACAATTTCCATTCCATCCAAACCTATATCATCCAAGCGACCTACAAATACAGATACAAAAGTCGCTCCAGCCCGAGCTGCCGCCAAAGCCTGAAGAGCGGAAAAGCAAAGGGTGAGATTAGTAGAAATATTTTTTGCATTTAATTCACGGGTAGCCTTAAGTCCTTCTTGAATTAAAGGTAATTTAACGACCACCTGAGAATGAAGACCGGCTAGAACCTGTGCTTCTTTAACCATTTCTTTAGACGAAGTAGCTAGAACTTCCGCACTCACAGAGCCTTTTACAATACTACAAATAGAACGAATAAGATTATGATGCTTCTCACCACTTTTAGCCACTAGAGCCGGATTAGTAGTTACTCCTGCCAAAGGAAACCATTTATTTACTTCCTCTATTTGTTTTATATCCGCTGTATCTATAAAAAACTTCATATTTTCACCTGGAATAAAATCTTCTTTAAATGAATACCAAGTAACGTATCATTTTCCATAAAGATCATCAAAAGAATATAAGCCAGGAGGCTTTTTTATTAACCACTTCATGGCTTTCAAAGCCCCCGCCGCAAATAACAAACGACTCAAAGCTTTATGCTCCAAAAGCACCTCTTCCTGTTTATTTTTAAAACAAATACGATGGGTGCCAAACACATCACCTTTACGAATACTTTTAATTTTTAATATTTTTTTCGCATGAGAGGGAAAATATTTTTGTAATTTCAAAGCGGTACCGCTTGGTTTATCTTTTTTATTTTTATGATGAATATCTTCCAATAAAATCTCAGAAGCCTGTTGAGATACGATATTAATCCACTGCTTTATTTGCCAGATTCCCCAGCTCATGTTTTCCTCGTAAAAAACCGGTATCTTTCTGGAAGCCTTTTTAAGAGAGCCTTTTTGGGAAACATTCAAAGCGGTAGTACCGCTGACAAAAGGCTTTTTATTTTCCAAACACCATTTTAAAGTTAAACTAAATAGTTCAGGTGCAGAAAAATCAATGACTCCTTTTATTTTTTTCTGATCCCACTTACTAAAAGAAGGAAGAAGAGAGACTGTTGCTACCAATGAAAAACCGGAATTTTTCTTTTTTATCAACTCTGTTACCGCCTGACCCATTCGTCCGGACGCTCCGCTAAGTGCTACATTTATTTTTTGACTCAAACTACCTCCTTTTCCAATAAAAGCCGGAATTTTTAAAATAAGATGAGAATTTCTATAACTTCTCCAATCTTGTTTTCCCAATTAAATATTTTTATAAAAGTTGTATTTCCTGTAAGCTGGTCTTTAATTTTTTTGTTTCTTCCACACCTAAATTTACAAGAGGGCTTCTCAATTCCGACGAAGAAAACACCCCCAGGAGAGTCAAAGCCATCTTAATACCTATGGGATTAGATTCACAGTAAATATTTTTTAAAAGACTTTCATATTTTTGTCTATATTCATTGAGAGTTTGCTTTACTTCTTTTGTTGTCCCTCTTTTTACTCTTTGAAAGAGATCTTTTAATTCTTCTCCCAGAATATGACTTACAACAGAAATTATTCCCTTTGCTCCCAAAGCACAAAGTTCCAGACCGGTATCATCATCCCCACTGAGTATGATAAAATCATTTTCGGTTTGCTGTATAAGTTTTTGTCCTAAATCAAGATCACCGGAGGCTTCTTTGATACCCTTAATATTAGGATGCCGGCTTAACTCCAAAATACTTTCAAGAGATAAGCCTATGCCGGTTCGAGCCGGTACATTATACAAAATTACCGGAAGCTGACTCCTATCCGCCAGAATTTTAAAATGCTTAACAAGCCCCCTTTGAGGGGGTTTATTATAATAAGGCACCACTGTCAGCACCGCATCCGCTTTTAAGTTTTCAGCCATTTTTATACTTTCCAATGTTTTTTTTGTACAATTTCCTCCCACCCCTAAAATAATAAAAGATTTTTCTTTTATCTCTTCCTTCACCCAATGAAATATAATTTCCACTTCCTTTTCAAAAAGACAGGGGCTTTCCGCTGTAGTGCCATTTACAACAAATCCATCCACTTTTTCTTTTATTTGCAGTTCCAGTAATCTTTTAAAAGATATTTGATCTAACTCCCCTTTTATAAAAGGAGTAGTTAACGCCGTAATAATTCCCGATAAATTTTTCACTTCTACTTAAATAACAGAACAAAATATTTTTGTACAGTTTATACTTATTTATGGACCAATACTTCACGGGGCTTACTACCTCGAGCAGGACCTACCACTCCTTCTTCCTCTAAACGATCAATTAACCGAGCTGCACGAGGATACCCTAAGCCGTATTTTCTTTGAAGATGAGAAGCACTAATTTCTTTTAAATCAGAAACATAATCAAAAATCTCTGAATATTTTTGATCTTCCGAATCTACAAACATTTCTCCATCTGAACTTTTAATATCTTTATTGCTGGAAGAAAAATTTACAAGATAAGGGCTTTCCACACTTTGTTTCTTCCAGAACTGCACTACGGATAACACTTCTTTTTCTTTTACAAAAGGACCATGATAACGTTCAGGGCGGGCTTGCCCGGGACCTAAATACAACATATCTCCTTGAGAAAGAAGTCTTTCCGCCCCTCCTTCATCCAATATAATACGAGAGTCAATACGAGAGGAAACTTTAAAGCTAATCCTTCCAGGAATATTAGTTTTTATTAAACCGGTTACCACATCTTTTCTAGGACTCTGCATGGATAAAATTAAATGGATCCCACAAGCCCTGGCCATTTGAGCCAGTCGAACAACGGTATTCTCAATCCGACTCCGATCGGGAGAACTCATTAAATCACCAAACTCTTCCAAAACGACACAAATATAAGGTTGAGGGGAAAAATAGTAGCTTTCATTCTCCTTTGCATTTTCAGCTAAAGAATCCATAAACTCTTCATGTTGTTCTATTTCCTCCTGATCTATTTTTTTTGTCTTTTCATTAAAGCTCGATAAATCCCGAACACGAAAGCGGGCTAAAGAACGATAACGTTTATGCATTTCCTCTAAACACCATTGAAGAGCCAAAACGGATTCATGAGACTCTCTGACCGGAGGAGCTAATAAATGAGGAAGACCTTCGAAAACACTTAAATCCACTCTTTTAGGATCTACTAAGAGTAAGCGCAAGCTTTCAGGAGTATGACGAAACAAGAGGCTTAAAAGAAAAGAAACAATAAATACGGATTTTCCGGAGCCGGTAGAGCCGGCTACCATTAAATGAGGAATTTTTCTTAAATCCTGAAGAGCAAAGCGGCCATCCACATGGCGACCTAAAACCAAAGGTAAGGGATGAGTATTTTGCCAAAATGCCGGTTCATCAATAAGGCTTTTTAAATACACCATTTGCCTTTTAGTATGAGCCGTTTCAATACCCACTACATCCCGACCGGGAATAGGGGCAATAATTCTAATAGATTTACTTTTAAGGGCTATCATCAAATCATCTTCCATTTGTGTAATACGAGCTACTTTAATATGATCTTCCGGTTTAAATTCAAAAAGAGTAATAACCGGACCTGATCTAATATTAGTAATCTCACCAGATATGGAAAATTGTTCTAATTTCTTTTTAAGACGAGCGGCATCTTCTTCACTCTCTTGAGTGCTCAATTCCAAAGAAGCCGCTAAGGGAGCACTTAATAAATCAGTGGAAGGAAGCACCCATTTTATTTTTCCGGAAGAAGCGGCAGGGCCTCCAAAAAACTCTTTTGATACCAATGAGGGTTTTTCTTTTTTTGTTTCTTCCTGGAAAAAATAATTTTTCTCTTCAGAAACACTTGTAAAAAAAGATGATTTTTTTTTATTTGATGTTCCCGATTCCTTCGGAAAAGGAGAAACATTTATTTTTCCTTCCCAAGCCATTTTTCCACTAAATAAACTCCATGTAGAAGATAAAATGGAAATACAAAAACCTTTAACTTTCATTAAAATTTTCTGACACTGTAAAGAAAAGACAAAAAGAACCCTCTTTCCTCTGTTTTTGAACAAAAAAAGACTTTTTATAAAAAAGTCAGAGACCGAGCTTTTCGTAATTAAAACAAAAAGAACCAAAGCCAGAGACCAGAATAAAAGGAGCTGTCCGGCAAAATGCAAATAAGGTTGACTAATATTTATTACAGCACGACCCAAAATTCCGCCTGGATAAATATGCCCTTGAAAAAAACTTTTTTCAGGCTGATGAAGCTCTAAAAGAGAGGAACAAACAAATAAGCTCAAAGCTAAAACAACTATCCCTGTTATTTTTCCTCCACCCACCAACTTTCTTTGAAAAGCGGCTAGAGACTGTTTTAAAGATAAAAATACAAAAATCCATGCTCCCAAACCAAAAAACTGGTATAACAGATCAGATAAAAAAGAACCTAAATAACCACATTTATTCTGCACTTGATCCAAGGTAGATAAGGAGTTAAAGGAGGGATCTAACGGATTATAACTACTTAAAGCTAAAGAGAAAAAAAGAGCTAAAGCCAGCCAAAGCAAGCCAATAATATCCGCTTTATATCCATAAAATGCCGCTTTCATTAATATATAGTGTAAAAAAGGAAAAGAAATAACGAAAGTCCAAAATTTTGCTTGATCAATAGAAACTTTTATTTAAAAGTCACAATTTGTGATGCCCTCTTCCAAAAATAAAACAAAATTTGATAATCATCGGAAAGAAATTTTTCCAAACAGTACCACTGAAGAAAAAATACTTCCTTGTTCATTAGAAGGAGAACGATTTATTCTAGGAGTTCTTCTCATGGGACAACAGAGAATATGGGATGAGATTATGGAAATCCTGGAGCCGGAGGATTTTTACAAACATGCACATAAAGACATATTTACCTGCATGAAGAGATTTTATAAAATAGGTCAAACAGCAGATATTTTATCTATCAGTGAAGAACTTAAAAAAGAAAATAAATTAGAAAGTATTGGCGGCTCCTTATATTTAGCAGAACTGGTAGAAGAAAGCGCCTCTCCGGTTAGTGCCGAGGAGTGTTCTCATATTATTAAAGAAAAATCCGTTCTGAGAAAAATCATAAAACTGTGTTCTGACTTTCGACAAAGGGCCATAAGCCACGATTTTTTAAAATTAGATAATTTTATTGATTCTTTGGAAAAAGATTTGTTTCAATTCACTGAAAATTTTAATAAGAGTCAACTGCTGCCTTTACCGGATATTATCAAACCTGGACTAGATCGACTAGAAGAGTTACACCATAAAAAGTTAAGTGTTACCGGTGTATCTACTTCTTTCACAGAATTGGATCACCTCACTTCCGGTTTTCAACCTGGAGAATTAAGTATTATTGCTGCCAGGCCCTCCATGGGAAAAACCGCTTTCAGTTTAAATATTGCTCTATCTGCCAGTTTGAATAACAAAAAAGTGGCTTTTTTCTCTGTAGAAATGGCTAAAGAACAAATTTTAATGAGACTCCTTTCTCTCACCGGAAAAATTCCCTTATCTCATTTAAGAACGGGACAAATTGCCTCGGAAGATTGGGATAATTTGGTTCTTGCCGCTTCTAAACTGAACGAAGTTTCCTTTTTCGTGGATGACTCTTCTTTCTTATCCCCTTTTGAAATCCGTTCTCGAGCGAGAAGGTTAAAATCCCAACAAGGTCTTGACCTTTTAATTATAGACTATCTTCAACTGATGGGCCTAAAAGAAAATATGGAAAGTCGGGAAAGAGAAGTATCTGAAATGTCCCGCTTACTAAAGTCTATTGCAAAAGAGTTAAATATTCCTGTAGTAGCGCTTTCTCAATTAAACCGGGGAGTAGAGGGCAGAACTAACCGGCGTCCACTGCTTTCTGATTTAAGAGAGTCCGGTTCTATTGAGCAGGATGCTGATGTAATTATGATGCTTTATAGAGACAATTACTATAATTCCAATAGCGATAATAGAAACAAAGCGGAAGTGATTCTTAACAAACAAAGAAATGGTCCAACCGGAACAGTTCATTTAAAATGGAATCCCCTTTTTGGACTTTTTGAAAACGATATTCCTCTAGCTGAGGAACAACCTCCGCCTCCCGTTCCTGTTTAGAAAAATCATCTTACGACGGTGTTAAATCTTAAAAAACTTTATTTTTTGCTTTTATGTACTACAGCGGAAACATGAACTGTAATTTGCGCTGTTATACCGGAACCAAAATCCAAATGAATTTTATATTCTCCCGTTTCCTTTAAAGGCTGATCTAGTTTTACTGTTTTTTTATCTACTTCATACCCCTGTTGCTGAAGTTTTTTAGAAATCTCAAATACAGTTAAGGATCCAAAAAGTTTGCCCGCTTCATCCGCCTCTTTTACAAAAGAAAGTTTTACATCTTTTATCTTTTCAACCAGAGTCTTTCGTAAATCCAAAGCTTTTTTCTTCTTAGCTTCAATTAAAGCTTTCCGATGCTGAACTTCCGCCGCCGAACCTTGCGTAAAAGGAATAGCCCATTTTTTGGGAAGCAACCAATGGCGGGCATATCCTTTCTTTACAGATACAATATCTCCAGCTTGACCTAGATTTTTAACATCCTTTTGTAAGATAATTCGCATTTTTCACCTTATTTAATTTTCCTTTCATGCTCTTTTAGAAAGAAATCCCTTTCTTTTTTGAAGTCGTGTCATACGTTCTTTTTCTTTTCTGACTGTTTCCTCTACAATGTAGCGAAAATCCTTTAAATGTTCAGTCGGTGATTTTTTTAACTTTTCAAAATGATAATAAAGGACTTTTTCATCCATTCTAATTCGCCGAGTCAACTCCTCCACAACTCCTTTTTCTCCTTTAAAGGAAAAATGAAAATAAAGTCCCTGAGACCATCTTTTTTTATTTTTATTAGCCAATTTTCGTAAGCCCCAAGTATCTATATGATAAAACTCCCCTTCAAACTCTTTAACAGTTTCCCGTATCTTTTGGAAAAACAGTTTTTGATTCTCCTCGGTTAAAGCCGGTTCCATCACCAAAACGGATTCATAATTTGCTAATTCCCTTTTCATATTTTCCTTTTTCTTTCTCTACATAAAAAATTAAACTTATAAAATATTCTCATTTATATTAGGAATTTAACCTAATAGACCAGATTCTGTTGACCATTTTTAACACAGGGGGCCGAATTCAGCAAGTTTTTTATTTTTTAGATCCTATTTTTTGAGAAGATAATAATTGAGTAAAGTATAAAAAATCGATTGAAGTATTGGACGATATTTCATTCTTCCTCACCTTCTTTATAATAGAGAAAGGAGACCTAACCAAGGTATTTATGAAAAAAAAAGCTAAAAAGCCCAATTTATCAAATCTAAAAATATTTTTTTTAAATGGTCCAAAAAAAGGAAGTTCTTTTAAAGTTCAAAAAGGTTTGATTCTTACCCGCAATAAAAAAGAAGAGGGAGACATTTTAATTGAAGATCCTAAAGCTTCTAACCCCCATGCGGAAATCATAAAAAAAAGAGGTTTATTTTATCTCCAAGATATAGATTCTAAAAACGGAACCTATGTGAAGGGAGAAATAAATGATCTTTTTCCTCTTGAACCAGGGCTTAAATTTCAAATTGGTAAAACCATTTTACAAGTAAAAATACCCCCCCCGCCCCCACCTCCTCAGAAACCCTGGTCAGAAGTAATAGCCAAAGAATTATCCGCTATTCCTTTGAAAGACAGGCCAAAAAAACTGACATTTATAAAACCAACTCTGGTTCTTAATTTTAAGTCTGGTATTCAAAAAGGAGATAAATGGCATATTTGTTACGGACCTAGAGCCGCCGGGTCAGCGAGTTTGGATCTACCTATTTTAGAACCTCAAGCCCCGGATATATGTTTTTCATTAGAACCGGCTAAACAGTCTGTCTTATTTAAAACTTCCTATCCAGAAAAAATCCTCCTCAATAAGCACCACATTTCTAAAAAAAAGTTAAAAGCAGGAGATCATATTTCCTTTGCCAGCATGCTTATTGAAGTCAATTATGAAAAAAAATAAATTTCTTTTAAGATAAGAGGGACTTAAAATATTCCCTATTCATTCGAGCAATGGAATGAATAGAAATTTCTTTTGGACAAGCCCTGGAACAAGCCCCCGTATTGGTACAAGAACCAAACCCTTCCCTTTCCATTTGCTTCACCATCTTTAAAGTCCGATTTTTTCTTTCTGCCTGCCCCTGAGGGAGCAAAGCCAAATGAGAAAGCTTAGCAGCTACAAATAAAGAAGCGGAAGCATTTTTACAAACAGCCACACAAGCTCCACATCCAATACAAGCTGCATTAGAAAAAGCTTCGTCCGCTTTAGCTTTTTCTACCGGGGTACTGTGTGCTTCCGGTGCAGAACCTGTATTAACCGAAACATATCCACCTACTTGAATGATTCGATCCAAAGCTTCCCGGTTTACTATTAAATCCTGGATCACAGGAAAAGCGGTAGCTCTAAAAGGCTCCACCCATATTTCTTCTTGATCCTTAAAAGAGCGTAAATGAAGTTGGCAAGCTGCCGAACCTTTATGAGGGCCATGAGGGTTTCCATTAATCACCAAAGAGCAAGAACCACAAATTCCTTCCCGACAATCATGATCAAAAGCTACGGGAGTTTTTTTTTGCTGAACCAATTGCTCATTAAGCTGATCCAATAATTCCAAGAAAGACATATCCGGTGACAAATTTGCTATTTCGTAAGATTCAAAGCAACCTTTCTTTTCATCCTTTTTTTGTCTCCAGATATTTAGTTTTAATCGCATATCTTCCTCTCTCTTTATTTATAACTTCGGACACTCAAAGGAACTTCTTTAAAGTCCAGATTTTCCTTGTGCAGATTCCAGGTTTTCTCATTTTGCTTATTTTCCCAAATAGAAACATGACAAAAGTTTTCATCATCTCTTATAGCTTCTTGCTCGGCACTTTGATATTCCTCCCGAAAATGAGAACCACAAGACTCTTCTCTTTCCAAAGCATCCTGTGCCATCAGTTCTCCTAACTCCAAAAAGTCGGCTATCCTCATAGCTTTCTCTAATTCAGCATTTTTATTACTCTGTTCTCCAGGAATATAAAGCTCTTTCCAAAATTCTTCTCTTAAGTTTTGAATCTCTTCTATAGCTTTTTCCAAACCGGTTTTATTCCTAATCATCCCCACCTGGTTCCACATAATATTTCCTAATCTACGATGAAAATCGCCAGCCGTCTTAGAACCTTTTATTTGCATAATATTTTGCAATCTTTCTTCTGATTCTTTCTCACTCTCCCTTAAACTTATGTGTTTTTTCTCTTCCGATACAGGTAAACAACCGGCCAAATGAGAAGTTATTGTAGAGGGAATAATAAAATACCCGTCCGCCAAACCTTGCATGAGGGCGGAAGCTCCTAAACGATTAGCTCCATGATCAGAAAAGTTAGCTTCTCCCAAGATAAAAAGTCCTTTAACAGTACTTTCCAAGTTATAGTCCACCCATAGTCCACCCATAGTGTAATGAACTGCCGGATAAATACGCATGGGAGTTTTATAGGGATTTTCTCCTGTGATTTTTTCATACATTTGAAAAAGATTCCCATATTTTTCAGACAGCGATTTTTTACCTAATCGATTCATGGCTTCTGTAAAATCCAAATACACCGCTTCCCCGGTAGAGCCTACACCAAGCCCGGCATCCACTTGAAATTTAGCTTGCCTGCTAGCTAAATCTCTTGGCACTAAATTACCAAAACCAGGATAAATTCTTTCCAAATAATAATCCCTTTGCTCTTCAGGAATATCTTTTGGCAGACGGGAATCTTTTGCTTTTTTAGGAACCCAAACCCTTCCATCATTTCTCAGAGACTCGGAAAGTAAAGTCAGTTTAGATTGATAATTTCCCGAACGGGGAATACAAGTGGGGTGGATTTGTGTAAAACAAGGATTAGCAAAAAACGCCCCTTTTTTATGACACCGCCAGGAAGCCGAAACATTAGAATGTATAGCATTTGTGGAGAGATAAAAAATATTACCATAACCTCCCGTAGCAAGAATAACCGCATGAGCAAAATGACTTTTTACCTCTCCGGTTAAAAGATGACGAGTGGTGATCCCTACAGCTTGTCCTTCTGATACCACAAGATCCATCATTTCATGTCGTGGAAAAAGTTTAACTCCTCCTTTATCCACTTGCCTCATCAAAGCACTGTAAGCTCCTATCAGCAGTTGCTGGCCTGTTTGTCCACGAGCATAGAAAGTGCGAGACACCTGTGCCCCTCCAAAAGAACGATTAGCTAAAAGACCCCCGTATTCCCTTGCGAAAGGAACTCCCTGAGCTACACATTGATCTATAATTTGACCGGAAATTTGAGCCAGACGATAAACATTGGCTTCTCTGGAACGAAAATCCCCTCCTTTAACAGTATCGTAAAAAAGTCTCCTTACGGAGTCTCCATCTCCAGGATAGTTCTTAGCCGCATTAATTCCCCCTTGAGCGGCTATAGAATGGGCTCTTCTCGGAGAATCCTGAATACAAAAAGTTTTCACTTGATAACCCAACTCAGCTAAAGAAGCGGAAGCGGAAGCACCGGCCAAACCGGTTCCCACTACAATAATCTGGTACTTTCTTTTATTAGCCGGATTTATTAAAGGAAGCTCAAAACAATGGCGATCCCATTTCTGCTCCAAGGGACCGGATGGAACATGAGACGATAATTTCATCCTGCACCTTCCTGCATAAATAAGAATACATAAAGAGGTAGTGATATATAACCCACTGTTACCAACACGGCATAAACAAGACTGATACCTTTAATACTTTTATTAAACCGAGGATGATTTAAGCCAAGAGACTGAAAAGAAGAACTTAAACCATGAAACAAATGAATAAAGAGAACTAACAAAGCGACAATATACCAAACAACAGTTATAGGGTTTTGAAAAGCTTCCACAACAAGCCGGAATAAATCCCTTATTTCTTCATTCCCATAATTGATTTTATAATGAACTCCAAATTTAAAAGTAATAAGATGTAAAATAACAAAAACCAGAATTACAGCTCCTTGAGCAATAAGGCCTTTTTGATACCAGGCCGTAGCTTTCCACCCCGAAGCCGCCCGAGCATATTTCTTCAAGCGGGAGAAATAATTTTTCACACTTAAAATGAAGGCCAATATTATATGAAGTAAAAAGGCAGACAGAAGCCCCACTTGAATAATAGATGAGGCTTCCATGTTTACCATCTGGTGCATATATAAATTATAAGCTTTATCCCCAGCAAAAATAAACAAGTTTCCTAACATGTGAAGTAAGACAAAAAGAGCCAGGCCCAAGCCTGTTAAACCCATTAAGTATTTTTTTAATATAGAAACCCACCAGACAGATGAGCTTGCTTTAACATGTTCTTTTATCAATTAATCCCCCCTCCTAAAAAGTACACCCAATATGTTTCTTCCCATTATCTTTAAGAAAAGAGTTCTTTTGTCACAAAGAAAAATTATTTCAATACAATTTTTTTACTTTTTAATGTACTTTTTTAATCCAAATCATCTTTGTTATATTTTATAGACAATTTTTCATAACTTGTATAATAATATTTAAGTTCGCTCAAAATAAGTTGGCTAGACTTATAACTATGTAAAAATCAATAGGTTTAATTGAGAGGTAGAAACTCAAAATAAAGTGATTTTATAAACATTACGGATTGTAATAATTCACTTTACAGATTAAAAAAATACTCTTATTACTGAATCAAAGTTATTTTAATAAACGATTAGCTTTTTTAAATTTATTTACAAGGGGTTTTAAATTTTGAAAATTGTTGTTTGCATAAAACAAGTGCCGGATACAGGAACTCGTATTCATTTAAAAGGAAATGAAAATATTGATGAATCCAGTATTGAATGGATCATCAATCCCTATGATGAATTTGCCCTGGAAGAAGCTTTACGGATCAAAGAGAAAAAACAAAATAGTGAAGTAGTGGTTTTAAGCATGGGGCCTTCACGAGTGGAAAAAGCTCTTCGCACAGCACTTGCAATGGGAGCCGATCGAGCTCTACTTATTGAAACCGCAGAAAAAATATCAGACCCATTGCTGATCAGCCAAGCTCTAGGAAAAGTAATAAAAGAAGAAAAGACATCAGACCTTATTCTCACAGGAAAAGCCGGTATTGATGAAAATAATTCCGCCATTGGAGCTATGTTAGCCGAGCAATTAAACTTAGCTCATGTGGGCTTCGTAAGGAAGCTAACAGAAACAGAAGAAGGGAAATGGCTTTGTGAAAGACAAATGGAAGCCGGTTCAACAGAACAAATTACATTATCTCTCCCGGCCCTTATTACAGCCGAAAAAGGCTTAAATGAACCTCGTTATCCTTCTCTTCCAAACATTATGAAAGCCAAACAGAAAGAATTAAAAAAAATAAATTTCTCCAGTCTAAATATTCCAAAAGATTTAACCTCTTTAAAGTTTACATCCTATCAAATACCGAACACCAATATAGAACCTTATATGATTTCCGGTTCTCCCGAAGAACAAGCTAAAGAACTCATTCGCCTCTTAAAGGAAAACTCATGTCTATAAAGGTTTTAGTATCTGTTGATTTTTTAGATAATCAAGCTAAGAATTCCAGCTTAGACCTCATCTCTTTTGCTTTTAAACAAAACTGGAGTGTTATCGCTCTTTGTCTTGGGGCTAATAAAGAATCTTTGGAAACAGTAAAAAAAGCCGGTGCTGAAAAAATTTTTTTTCATACAAAAAAAAATTCAAACCCTCAAATCTTAACTGAATTCCTTTCCTCTCTTATAAAAGAACAAAAACCGAATCTTGTTCTTGCTTCCTCTTTGCAACACAACTTAGAGGTTTTTCCACGAGTGGCTTTTCGCCTAAAAAAACCTTTTTTATCAGACAGCCTAAACGTAAAAAAAACAGAAACAAAATGGTTAGTGAAAAAAAGTCTTTTCGCTGGGAAATGCCAAGCTATAGTAGAGTTAAATTTAGAGGATTCACCAGTGATTTTAATGCGCCCCCACCAAGTAGAATCTTATGAAACACACAATGTCACGGAAAGTGCTATTGTGGAGCAGCTAAACTGGTATTTTGAAGAAAAAGACAATTACAAACTGTCACAAATAAAACAAAACCAACTAAACCAAAGACCAGATTTAACAGAAGCACAAATCATTATCTCCGGGGGACGAGGAATGCAGGGACCGGAGAATTTTAAATTATTGGAAGAATTAGCTAACTGCCTGGGTTCTCATGCAGCTATAGGAGCCTCACGAGCAGTGACTGATGCAGGGTGGTGTCCTCACTCCATGCAAGTAGGACAAACCGGAAAAACGGTCAGTCCTCAACTGTATATTGCTTGTGGCATTTCCGGTGCCATCCAACACCTGGCAGGGATGAGCAGCTCTCGAACCATTGTGAGTATTAACAAAGATCCTTCCGCCCCTTTATTTCAAAAAAGTCATTATGGTTTGGTAGGAGACCTTTTTGAAATTATTCCTTGTCTTATTAAAGAGTTAAATCAAAAAACGGCAGAATTGAGTTAAAAAACTTTTCCTCCTCAAATCAATATTTTCTCTAAATCCATTTTTTTAATGGAAACAAGACAAAAGTCTCATTTTGTTGATCCTAAACAGAAAGTAAGTATATACTGAAGTTCGGGTTTTTATGTTTATACATGTTATTGCTATTTTATTGAGTTTTTCCGTTCTTTCCGTAGCCCAAGCGGAAAAATTAGCTTCTATTTCTTATTCAGGAACAAAAGGGCCAGTCACTGTTAACATTACTCTCCAGGAGTTTGTAAAAACTTATAAAACCTTAAAAAAAATCGCTCCCAATACCCCTCCGGCCAAACAGTTTTTTCAGGAATACTTACGTAATCGAATAGGAGTTGAACAAGCTTATAATGATCCTCAATTAGTTAAAAATCCGGCCATAAGAAATATGTTCGCTGACCCTCTATTAAAGGAAAGTTTTGAAGATACCTTATATAAACATCTTACTGAAAAAAAACTAAAAAAGAAAATCTCTCTAGTAGATAGGCGAGCCAAAAAATTACCTAAAAATGTTATGCTTAAATTTTATAGAAAAAACCCTGAGTTTGATCTTCATTTTATTGTTATTAGTTTCCCCCCGGAACCTAAACCCAATCAACTCAAAGAAGCAAAATCCAGAGCTATGAAAATCTACAATGAGGTAAAAAAGAGTAAAAAACCTTTTCCTGAATTAGTAGATATTTATTCCGATGATCGTTTAACAGGAAGAATTAATTTACCCCGTTCCAGGAATACTATTTACCCTACTATTTACAAGCGACTAAAAAAAATGAAAAACGGGCAGATTACTCCCCCTATTAAAACATCTACCGGATTTTATATTGTAAAACTCAACCGTAAAATTCCTTTTGGAGAAGCTAACCAAACTCAAATCAAAGCTACCTACTTTGACCAGGAAAGAAGTAAAGCTCTAAAAAAATACTTTGACAGTCTTCTCAAATCAAAATTCAAAGTGAAATCCAATTTGAGTTTACTAAATAAAATTCGTTAATGAAAACCTCCCTTTTTTGTTCTCTGCTGTATATATTATGGTTGCTAAGCTCTTGTTCCTTCTATCAAAAAGATCCTGTAATTTTACAAATTCATTCCAAAAAATGGACCGGTAAACAATTTGCAAAACTTCTGGCCAAAAAAATACGCCTATCAAATATTCAAAATACACAAAATCAAAAAGTAATAGAAAATCTCAAAGAACGGCTTATTGGAGATCTAGTGATGGAATATTTGATAAAACACCAGGCAAAGATGTATTCTATTTCTATATCTGAAGAAGAGTTACAAAAAAGCTTACAAAAAATAAAGAACAGTTATCCTAGTAATGAAGTTTTCAATCTTTACCTGCAAAGAAAAAAAATAGATAAAACAGAATGGATAAAAACTGTAAAGAACAATCTACTTAATAGGAAAGTAATACAACAAATAAGCTCTACAGCAAAAAAACCCACCACTCAGGAAATACAAGAGTATTATAAAAACAACCCCAATCTATTTAGAAAAAATGAACGTATTCTCATTCACCATATCTTTCACAAACAAAAAGACTTCGTCCTTAAAATAAGAAAAAGGTTAAAACAGGGTGAAACCATAAAAGAAATAGCTCAAAAATTTATTAATAATCCACAAATTTCAAAA
>JANQSX010000022.1 GCA_028279085.1 Bdellovibrionales bacterium | reverse complement strand
AGTAATACTGGAATCAGCAAGATGAAATTGAAAGTGTTCTTTTTCCTCATAATAAAAAGTACCTTCTGTTCCTGATTCCATGGTTCTAGGGTGTAAAAGTAATAAAGATTCCGCCTCCGGTTTATCCTTATGGGTGCTCACTTGAATAAGTAAAGGAATAGCCGATTTGTTTAATTTATTATTTACTGCTTCATCATTTAAGAATCGAATACAAACATATAGATAAAATCCTCTTTCTTCCCAGGAACTATCCAGATCACTTAAGTTTGTCGTAACAAAAAAACCTTCTATGGTTTCCGATATTTTTTTTAAATCTATTAACTGACCTAGAGAAAGAGGTGGAAAATCATACAAGGTTTCCTGCCTTCCCTCCTCATCGGAACAGCTTATTAAGAACAATAAAATAATAACAAGTAATTTTCTTAGGAAAGTCATAATGTAAAATCCATACCATTTTGTAAAAAATTTTCCATATAAAAGCAATATTGTCGCCTAATACAAAAAAATGATATGATGCTTCATTTTTCTTCATTATAGATACTCTTTAATTATCCAAAGTTAACAGTGCTAATTTCTTCCGATTTTTGTCAAAACCAAAATATTTCTTTGAAAAGCAAAAAAGCTCCAGAGGTTCACCTGTGTTTATATAATTAAGCGTATATCAAATAAAGCAATGTTAAATAATTGTCTTAGAAAGAGAAAACAGTTTATTTCATTTTGTATTCATTAGATCATTTTCTATTATTAAAGTATGTTTATTTCCTTATCAGAAACATCCGCTCTTGTATTAATTTGTGACCAGGGAATGAGTTACCAGGATGCCAAATGTCGCGAATTTTTATCCCACCTTGACCTTTCCAAAGGACAGATACTTTATAACAAACTTAAAGAGCTTTTACCTTATATGAATCTGGTTATACACAACAGAAAGTGGCTGATTCATGATAGCATTGAGCAAGTGTTAAAAAGCAACACCGGACCCACTCAAGTACTGATTCTGGCTTGTGGATGGGATCCCGTCATGCTCAAAATGAGTGAAAAATTTCCTAAGCACTTTTTCTTTGGAGTGGATAAAGAATCAGTCTCCCTTCAATCTCAACTGGTAAAAGCTATTTCACCACAATCCAATATATCATATATACAAGCTGACATAAGCAATTCTGATGATTTATTACATTGTTTATCTAACAAAGGATGGAATGAACAACGCCCTACTTATGTAGTTGTTGAAGGTATTACCTATTACATACCTAAAGAAATTTTATGGCATACATTAAAAAACTTGAAAGAAAGTATCAAATCTAATTTTTATGTCTGTGGTGATCTTTTAATAGATTGGACAAAAGAAAAGTTATCAGACAAAGGGCAAAGAATAGGACATACTATTTTTGAAACAATTAAAGACTTTTGTTCTTTACCCTGTTATTATGCTTATACGGAAGAGGAGATTTTTAATGAGTTACGATCCATAGGTTTTACTGATATTTCCTTTTTTAAGCAAGACGAGATACAGGAGAGACGTACAGGAACAAATGAACCTTGGGAAAAAACGGATTCCTACATTCAACTCTTTATTACCGTTTAAGATGGAGTAAGTACTCCGGATTTTCTGGGGTATTTATTTTTTTATGCACTTTTTTATGCACTGAACAAACAAATTTGTTGATGACCTGATAAATGATATAAAAAACCAAGTACAAATAAAAAATGAACAAAAGATATGAAAAGACAATATAAGTCAAATAAAGATTTTCTACTTTATAATACTATTACGAAGCAAAAAGAAATCTTTAAACCCTTACACCCGCCACAAGTGAAAATGTATTGTTGTGGCCCTACGGTTTACGATCTTTTACACATTGGTAATTTTCGCGGGGCTGTTTTCTTTAACTTCCTTCGTCACTGGCTGGAATACAAAGGATACAAAGTCACTTACGCTTATAACTTCACTGATGTAGATGATAAAATTCTTAATCGGGCTAAAAAAGAAAATAAACAAATGAAAGAAATTGCAGACAAATACATTGCTGAATTTAAAAAAGATTTTCAAGCGTTAAAATTAAAAGAACACGATCACAACCCGCAAGCTACTCAATTTATACAACAGATGATTGAATTGATTGATACCCTTTTACAAAATAAAAAAGCTTATACAGTTGATAAGGATGTTTATTATTCTGTAAAAAATTTTCCGAATTATGGAAAACTCAGTAAAAGAAAAACAGATGAACTTATAAGTGGTGCTCGTGTGGAAGTGGATGAAAGAAAGAAAAATCCGGCAGACTTTGCCTTATGGAAATCTTGTCCGGATGATGAATCCGGGTGGGACTCTCCCTGGGGTCGCGGTCGCCCGGGATGGCATTTGGAATGTACTACTATGATTTTTTCTTTGTTGGGAAACAATATTGATATTCATGGAGGAGGTTCCGATCTTATTTTTCCTCATCATGAAAACGAGCTGGCTCAGGCGGAAGGAGCTAAAGAAGGTCCTTTTGTAAAATATTGGGTTCATAATAATATGTTCACTTTCGGTGGGGAAAAAATGGCTAAGTCCACCGGCAATGTGAATATTATGAGAGATTTTTTAACAGAGTATAACGGAGAAATTTTCAAATATTTGGTTTTATCTTCACATTATCGTTCAATGACAGAGGTTTCAGAAAATAAAATCTTACAATGCATTCAAGCTCTCTCTAGAATTTACACTTTTTTAAAAACAGCAAAAGAAACAACAATACAAAATAAAGTATCTAATAATGATCAAAGTTCAACTTTCATTAAGGAAATTCAAAGTGCTGAACAAAATATAGAGGAGGAGTTGAGTGATGATTTAAACACTCCCGCCGCCTTTGCTGTTATCTTTAACCTTATTCGCCAGTTTAACGAGATAAACCAGTCTAAAAGAGATATAGGGGAAGCTGCTACACACGCAAAATGGATTTCAGATATTATCATGAAATACGGAAAGTTAATGAGTTTATTTCAGGAATCACCTGAAGAATTTTTAAACAAACTAGATGATATATTCTTGAAGAAAAATAATCTGAAAAAAGAGGATATAAGCCAATTAGTGTCTGCCCGAACAGAAGCTAGAAAAAACAAGGATTTTAAAAAAGCGGATGAAATAAGACAGCAATTACTGGATATGGGAATTGAAGTAAAGGACTCCCCTTCCGGCACTACCTGGTCCGCCCTCCGCCAATAGACTGTTACCCCTGTAAACTGAAAGCCATTTTGATGGCTTTCACTATTCCAACGAAGGCTCGTCATTCCGGCGAAGGCTCGTCATTCCGGCGAAGGCTCGTCATTCCGGCGAAGGCCGGAATC
>JANQSX010000001.1 GCA_028279085.1 Bdellovibrionales bacterium | reverse complement strand
CTTCCTATTTCCCAGGTCCCTTTTCGCCAGATACCTCTTCTAAAAGCACCGCTTTTCCAAGTCCCGTCTTTCCAAATACCTGTTTGCCATTGTCCGCTTTTCCAAGTCCCCTTGTACCAAATATGGCCTCTCCAATCACCGGATTCCCAGGTGCCGTCTTCCCATATACCACCATACCATGTACCATTTTTCCACAGACCATTTTTCCAGCGGTGTCCTCTCCAGGAGCCGTATTTCCATGTGCCTTTCTCCCATATCACTTTGTTATCTGAAGTAATGGATACTACTTCATCTGCCGTACTGGCTTTTACAAGCCAATCCGGAATAGGACAATTCTCTTTGTTTTGTAATTCAGTAATGCTTCCCTGGCAAATGAGCTTATCCTTAGTAGACGTCTCTTTTGGTTTATCAGGAGTAATATCGTGTATGGGATGGATGCCGGTTGTTTTAGAAACACCATCTTTTGTTTTATCAGAGGGGATACTATGTGTGGAAGATGTCTTTTTGTCAGGAGTGGCATCCTTTTTATGGGGAATGTTTTTTTCAGGAAGGGTGTCTTCTGGAATATCAGGAGCGATTTTCTTTTTAGGAGAGGAGCAGGCAACCACAATTAAAAATAGTAAAAAAACAGAGCATTTTTTGTTGGTAAGCATATCTATTCCATTGTTTCCTATCATTGTTAATCAGATAAATCAAATCTATTGCTTGTAAAGACTTTCTTACAAAGGTTCACTATACCTGTGGGTAGAGGTAAGGATGCGGCATATCCTGTCACTTTGTTCCAGTATTCCGTGAAGAGTGAGTTTCCAGGGAGGGTTGTACGATACAAGGCACGTGATCCAATTAATCCTTCCGAGCTTTCAACCAGTCGAAAGAAGTTTTCCACAATATTCATAACGAATAGTGAATTGAGTACATTAAACTTTAACCTATATTTAAAAGATTCCTCTATTAAAATTCTTTGAACGACAGGATGGGTAAGAAATTTTTTAATATCAATATCTTTTTTGATCAAATCTTTTAGAGAATAGCCATTAAACTTTTCATAAGTGCTTTCCATTTTTATTCTCAGTGCTTCCTGACCGAAAACCGCTTCCACTAAAAAAGCACCTATTAATAGTTCCACGTCAATACGTCCTAAGGTGGCATAATGTATAACGACTAATGTAATGAGAGCAGCTCGGAGATTACTAATGACTAGTCTCCAACCAAATTTATAGTTGCTTGCGAGTTCATTCAGGCCCATTCTTCCTTTGCTGTTCCAGCTCTTCCAAGCCCACTTCAAGGCGGCAAATCTTTTTTCCACATCTGCTTTTGATGGAAATATATCAAAACCATGTTGGAAAGCTTGTTTGGAATCAAATTGTAGTTTCATCCATGAACCAGCGAATAGATCCAGTACAAATTTTGACATAAAAACAGTCCATATTAAGTAACTGGATAAGAAAAAGAAAGAATTTTCACTGAAAGAGTCCGAATATAGCACTTTTAAAATACCATATTCCACTCCGGACATTAAAGCAAATAGTATAAATAGTTCAATAGGTTTGTCTATGATCATTTTGCTTAGTTCAGACCTTGTGGCGCGAGCTATAGCTTCGGGGTCTTTAGACAAAATCTTGGCAGCGTGAAATCGTTCCATCTGAAGACTTTTATTAGGGTTTAGTTTTTTTTCCATTTCTACATTATTTTTTACACCTTTCTTTTTCATGAAAGCTCTGTAAAAACGGGCCATGGTTTTTTGAGTTTTTTGTTCAGTATTGTTTTGACTAGCCACTCTCCTTACTCGGGCTCTTATTGAATCCAAAGACTCCTCATTTAGTACAACAGGGATTCCTTGTTTTAATCGTTCTTTTAATATAGAAAGCACTGTTTTATCTTTAATGGGGTTATCGCCTGATATGCCTAAAGCTTCTTTAAGGTAATCCCTCATACTTTCTTCAAATAAGTTGGTTTGAAAAAAATTTATAAAAAAAGCATCCTTTTTGCTTAAATTTTCTAAATCTAAACTGAAATTTGCTCTGTCTATTAGATCTTCTTTTGGTAGGACCTCTAGTTTTCCAGTGTGTTTTTGCACGCCGGATGCAATAAGGTTGTCCATTTGACTTTCTTTATTAATAGATCTTTTTAAGGCTGTAAGATAAGCATATTCGGCGACCGCTCTAAGGTATTGACGCTCAATAGGAATAATCTCGGCTTCAAATTGTTTTAAAGCGGATAGGTATTCTCTTCCTGAGGGGTATAATCTTCTGGCCGTATCAATGTTCAGACCAATAAGTCCTAATTGGTTTCCATTGTTAAAAGGTGTAGGTGTGTGTGATTGGGTATACACTCTATTGAAATAGTGTGGAAAAATAGAAAAAGTGATCAAAGCCCGCGGATAAGTCATAAAGGTTCTTATTAAAAACCAGTAGTTCCAAATAGTTACTTTGACATATTCTGTGTTGGCAAAAGAAGAAAGGTTCAGGAAAAAAATCTTTAAAGCCTGACCTATATTTTTTACTTCTGTTTCTGACAAGTTTATTTCTGTTAAGTCCACTGCCCCCTGTGAAGAGGTGCGCTCCTTCTGTTTCATCACAGAATTCACCATATCATCATATATCTTCTGGTATTTTGTTTCTGTTAAAACTTCTTGTAATGCTTCTTTTTCTTGTCTTGTAAAGGAGTGGTTTATGAAGTTACCCGTATATAAAGAACTGATTTTACCTGATTTATTTTCAATATGAATCTCAATAGAGGTGTTGCTTCGTAAGAGATTATCTTCAAACATATCGGTTATCATTCCCTCTTTCAGGAAAAAGAAGCGAGTGGCACTAGTGTCTGCTGATTGTAATTTCAAAGTGAATCTGTTTTGTTCTCTATTTTCTTCGGAGGAGGAGATAAAGTGTAGTTTCTTTTCGCCTCCATTTATATTTACTTTTAAATGAATAGTGAATTCTGTATTTTTGTAATCTTCTATAACGGAACTGAGTCGTTCCATAGTTTGAAATGCCATCTCTACATTAGAGTTATCCGGTAAAATAAAAGTAGCAGGCATTCCTAGTTTTTTAAACTCTCCATGGGCTAAATTTTTGTAATAGGTGTTTCTTGTTTCACTGGCAAAAGCTTTAAAGTGTTCCCAGAATTTCTTACGATGAATATCCGCTGAATGCTGGTGCTCATAGGCTCTTTGTGTTTTCAGATATTTCACAAAACGCATCGTGTTGATTGGGATGTGTAAAGTGTATATCAATAGAAACATGGCCCCGAATACACTAGCTAAACCTATAGAGCTAGGAATAACTTTTCCATCAGCTATGTAAGTATTATATGCTTGAGACATATCTACGACAGATTTCAGTTCTTTTACTTTTGTTAGAACAGTGCCTATCTCTCCTAGAGTTTGCCCTACATAAGAGATGGTTGTTACATAAAATTCTGCGGCTTCCGGTGCTGCAAATCCGGTCATTCCGATTAAGACGGGCACAGCTATCATACGCTTTTTATGTGTTAATAATTGGTAGAAACCTTCTTGAAAAACTTTAGAACGGTTTTCCACTGTTCCACCCGGCCGGACAGAATTAGCAATTAAACCTAAAGCGGATTGTATTTTTGCCGCTCCAAGAGGTTGAGGTCGGGATAGTTGCGCCCACAGACCTTTTATTCTCTCAAAAATTTTTCTTTTTCCAAATTTTTGAACATACAAATCTTGTAGAGCTTTTTGAAACCTTTCATCCGTTTCTAAATGCTTTAAGGAATTATCAAGTGCCTCTTTATCCACTTCACTTAACTGAAAATCTCCCAGACGGGATTGAGCGGCTTTTACCTGTCCATAATGACCGGTGTGGTGAGACGGGGCTCCTAAATCCACACGTGCTTTTAATAATTCAGTGGTCACTTGCTCCACGATTTTTTGTGATTCACTAAATTCCCTGTTTTGTTTTGTGGTTTCCAAAGCCGGTTCTTTTTTTTGTGTTTGTTGCAGCAACTCTTTAGCATAATGAGCGATATCTTTGAAAAAGGGCAGCATATCTCTGGAGTATCTATCAGTACTGAGTAGGGATACCAGCACATTAAAGATGAAGTGTTGGGTTTTAGCTATTTCATTCATTTGTACATTTGATATTATGTGTTCTGTCCCTCCCCCTCTAATAGTAAGGCTGTCTTTATTTACCGATATTTCCGATGGATTCAATAATAGGTCCACTTTCTCAGGAGAATCAGTGGAAATGGGAATGCGAAAAATAGGAAGCACTGTTCTTCCAATAGCTGAACGAAAGTAATTTAAATCAATGAAAGATAAATTAGATTTATTTTCATAAACTTGTGAGCCTTCCATAAACACCAGATAGGGTCCAAAAAAACTAATCCATTGAATGTTATTTGAGAAGGTATGTAGTGTTTGTCCTTGATAGCTAATTTGAAAAGTGTAACGGGAGTTTTTATCTTGGATAATATGATGTTTTCCCATATAGCTATTCTGTTTTTCAGAAGGTAGAATATCTACAATGGCGTCACCACGAGCATTAATAATACCTTCTGCTATTTCTATATTATTTGCTGTTTTATTTGAGGATTCATTTGTTGTAACCATTTCAGTGGATTCACTTAATTTGGCAACTTCAACAAGAATATTATCTGGATTTATATGGTAAAAAAAAGGTTTTGCTCCTAATAGTTCCTTTTTCTTTTCTTCGTTGCTTATGTTTTCTTCGTGCTTTACTATTACTTTTCTTGTTTTTTTTATAATTCCTGTAGTTTCTAATAGATAAATATTTTGACCAAGCAGGGAATAAAAATCCAAAGGGTGATTGGTATAAGATTGAGTGGAAGATCTAAGGCCAAATATGTGTTCAAATAAGGAGTCTGCTTTTTTGTTATAGTTATTAACTACATCTAGTTGCTCTTGCCTTATGTTGTCCGGTGTTTGCTCTTCCGGTACGGCTTGAGCGAAAGACCAGGTTGGACAAAATGTTAAACTAATACAAATAAAAAAGCGGATCAGTAAATTAAACATTGTCGCCGGAGTATAATTATTTCAACTTGGAAATCAAGGCTTTTTTTATTAGTTGAAAAAAATATATAGATTTATCATTCATACATTATTTGGAGATTTATAAAAATTATAATGTTATTTTATATGACTGGAATGATTTTATAGGCAGTTAAAATGTATTAGGCAATTAAATGAGTATGAAAAAAATACATCATTCACTAATTTGTATATTTTTTTATATGAAGTATTAGTATAATTGATATTCAGTAAAAATTGCAGGTGGATTCTTACATATTATTACATACATATAAATGATGTACTATATTAAAAAATATTTATGAAATGTTGGTGAAATGATCTTACTCAATAAATTACTTTTCTTTTTATGTTTTCCGGTATTTGTTTTTATATCTGATGCTATGGCTGCAAAGGAAGGTAGTGCGGATAATGATAAAAGTAATAGTGTTTTGGAAAACAGTGAATATCCGGGAATTGTGAAGATTATTATTCCTGGCCGTACAAAAGGGACCGGTTTTTTTGTAGCTCCTGATATTTTAGTAACAGACTTTCATATTGTTACAAAAATAAGAAATTCAATAGAAAACAGTGGATTCTTTTTGTCTAACCCAACATTGGGGTTTGTTAATGTTACAGACTTTATAAAAATTAGAAGTTTAGATAAAAAATATGACTTAGCTGTGCTTAAACTTGAGGGTTATCAATCAAGCTTTTTCTATTCTCCTGATTCTTTCGTTGATCTGCAAAAAGATATAAAACCCGGGGTAGAGTTAAAGACAGTAGGTTTTCCAGTGGATGAGAGTATCAAACGTAATACTGATTTTTATATTGAGAACGGAAAATTTTTAGGTAGTGGTTATTTTGGTGAACATTCCTTTATGAGGATGGACAGTAGAAACGGGAAACTCTTGTCGGGGGTGAGTGGGGGGCCGGTATTTTTTAATGATAGATTGGCAGGTATTAACATTCTAACGGAACATCATGGGATAGTTTTTGTGTCTGCTCAGCGAATAAAAAAATTATTATCAAAACCTAATTTATCTTGTTCTTCTGCTAGTTGTATAACAGAGGAAAGAAGGATTTTTTTGTCTATGGGATATTTAGGTGATCGGATAGTTCGATTTTTTATTGGTTTGGAGTATATGAAAAAAGGGAATAATAATAAAGCCGCCGAATGGTTTCGTAAAGCCGCCGCTCAAGACGTGTATGAGGCGCAGTTTTATTTAGCTAAATTAATCACTGAAGGTAAGGTGGGTTCTGAAGAATTGCTTAAGGTTATTGCAGAAGAAAGAGATTTACCTCGTAAGCTGGAAGCAGAATACCAAGAGTTGATTAAAGAGGCTCGTTATTTGATTGAAAAAGCAGCTATAGAAGGAAAACTATCTGATGCTCAATTATTTTTTGGTATTTCTTATGTTAATGGTTTTTTAGGCTTACCAAGGGATCTAGAAAAAGCTTTTTATTGGTATAAAAAAGCCGCAGCTCAAAATCACCATGGAGCTATTCAACAAGTAAAGGCTATTATAGATGATAAAGAGATTTCTGCAGAGCTTAAAATAGAAGCCAGTCAACTTTTAGAGGAACTTCATCTTAGAGAAACACCTTCTTTCTCATTAAATAAGAGGGAAAGTTCTTTACAGAGTATAGGTGGAGAGCATGGAGGTAACTGTTTTGGTGTTTTTTAAGCAAAAAACTTTTATTGTTTTTTATTTGAATAAACAGAGATTCTTTGTATATAATGGGTTATATGTTTGGCATAGTTATCTTATTTAATATTACTCAAAATCTTTCTTTTTTTATGTTTATTAACCGGTTTACAGCTTCTTAATCGTGAGTATGCGCTTGTACTTGCCGGATTCCGGCCCCATAGATGTTCCTAAGCAGTTGACAGTTTTAGAGCTGGCGGAGAAACTTTTTCCTAAAAAAAGCTCTCAAGCGGTCGGTGCCTTTATCAATAAAAGCAGAGAAGTGTCTGACTTACGAACCTCCTTAAATAATGGAGATCATGTGCAGATGGTATTTACACCTTCTAAGGAATCCTTAGAGGTGATTCGACATTCCTCAGCTCATGTTATGGCGCAGGCTGTTCAGGAGTTGTGGCCGGATGTAAAGGTAACTATCGGTCCGGTCATTGAAAATGGTTTTTATTATGACTTTGATTCTCCCCGCCCTTTTCATCCTGAGGATTTGGAGAAAATAGAAAAAAAAATGAAAGAAATTATAGACCGTAAGTTAAAAGTGACAAAAGAAGTATGGTCCAAAGAGAAAGCTATTTCCGTTTTTCGAGAAATGAAAGAAGATTATAAAGTGGAGATCATAGAAGAACTTAATGAACCGGAAGTGAGTGTGTACAAACAAGGGGAATGGTTGGATTTGTGTAAAGGCCCTCATGTTAGTAATTTATCGCAAATTGGAACTGTTAAAGTATTACATCAATCAGGAGCTTATTGGAGAGGAGATGAAAAAAACAGTCAACTGCAACGAATCTATGGAACGGCTTTTCATACAGACAAAGAATTAAGAAAACACTTAAGGGATTTGGAAGAAGCGGCTAAAAGAGATCATCGAAAATTAGGAAAAGAAATGGGGCTTTTTTACTTCTCTGATCTTTCTACCGGTCATCCTTTTTTTACGGGTGCAGGGACGATTATTTACAATGAATTAAAAAAATTTTTACAAAAGATGTATCTTCAATTTGGTTATGAAGAAGTGATTACACCACAAGTATTTAGTTCTGATCTTTTTTCCCGTTCTGGTCATAAGGAACATTTTGTAGAAAACATGTATGCTGTTTCTGTAGATGAAGAAAGAGAGTTTTTTATCAAACCGATGAACTGTCCCGGGCATTGTGTGCTTTATTCTTTTCAAAAACGATCCTATAGAGATTTGCCCTGGAGGGTAGCGGACTTTGGTCGTTTGCATAGAAAAGAAAAAAAAGGGGTTTTACATGGAATTACTCGTGTGAATAGCATGTGTCAGGATGATGCTCATGTATTTTGTACGCCGGAACATTTGGATCAGGAAATAGAAAGTATTTTACAGATGTTTCAAAAGGTTTATCATCAATTGGGTTTAAAAGATTATAAAGTGGCTTTATCCACCCGGCCGGAAAACTCTATGGGAGATGATAGTATATGGAATAAAGCGGAAGATACTCTATCCGCTATCTTGGAAAAGTTAAAAATTCCATTTGAAATACATCCGGGGGAAGGGGCTTTTTACGGGCCTAAGCTGGATTTATTATTTGTAGATGCAATGAATCGCTCCTGGCAGTTGGGGACTCTTCAATGTGATTTTAATATGCCGAAAGCTTTTAATTTAAAATATGTAGATAGTGATAATAAGGAAAAAACACCTATTCTCTTACATCGGGCTATTTTAGGTTCTTTGGAGCGGTTTATTGGAGTGTATCTGGAGCATACGGGAGGTCATTTACCATTGTGGCTTTCACCTGTTCAAGTGTTGCTGATTAATATTTCCAAGGATCAGGAAAAATATGTCGAAGAATATGCTGATCAATTAAAATCTCTTGGTGTTCGTGTGGAAGTGGATATAAGGGCTGAGAAATTGGGTTATAAAATTCGGGAAGCCCGCCTTCGTCGTATTCCTTGTATGGCTGTGGCAGGAGAGCGGGAGATGCAGTCGGATTCTTTGTCTGTTCGTTTACGAAATGGAGAAAGTATTTCATTGAAAAAAAATACTTTTATTGAAAAAATCTTAAATATAATTGAAAAGAAAGAACCGGATATTAATTTTTAATTGAAAAAATTTTATACAAGTGTCTATTTTAGGATTGTTATTAAGGGTATATTTGTTATATAAATTTATGTGTATTTGGGGTATTATATTAATCAATAACAGTATTAAATAAGGAGGTGGCTTATTCGTAAGTTCAAAAAAAAATTCAGAGGGGCAGTTAAAAAAGAGGAAAAGTTTAAAGTGAATGAAAGAATTACCGCTACAGAAGTGCGTGTAGTGAATGAAGCGGGTGATATGTTAGGGGTAATGCCTCCCCAGGAAGCAATGTCTCTAGCGGCGGAAAAGGCTTTGGATTTAGTGGAGATTGCTCCTA
>JANQSX010000251.1 GCA_028279085.1 Bdellovibrionales bacterium | reverse complement strand
AAACATTCAATAAAACACTTGCCCTTTCCCGCACAATATTACGAGTCAGCCAATCAAAAAGCCCTTCATAACAAATTTGCAAACCTAAATTTATTCCATTTAAATAAATTACCTTATTGTCTCCCGTTCCCTTCACATAAGACCTTTGATCATCAAAAAAGAATTTATTAATAAAAGGAAGCCATTTTTCTCCAGGCGTATATTCCCCGATAGGTATTAACACTATTTTATCGTAGGAAGATTGCACCAACCGAGCTTTTTCATCAAACACAAAAAGGGAATTGGCATACCCACCCGCTTTCTCCCCTTTAGCGGAAACCACTAAAGGAACATCAAGATCGGAAATGAGTTCTTGAATAGGGTCTTTACCCTCTTTAACTCGCAGTACATTGATCCCTTTAGGGTAAGTTCCCTCCGGCCACAAGATAAAATCCACTGACGACTCAGAGTTCAGTAATAAATGTGCCTTAGTCTCTCTTAAAAGTTTTGACACAATAAAGTCGTTCCATACCTTATTTTCCTGCATTTTGTTTTCAATATTCGGCTGCACAATTAACACATGGGCTTTCCGATCCGGCTCCGGTAAGCGATTTTTTAAATAACTTCCCCAAAACTGAAGACCTATAAACATAACAAGCCAAGCACATAAAATACCGATTCCACCCCAAAAAGAAATAGTCGGCCAACCAGAAAAAGTTTGTGACTTCCTGGATTCTGAATCAAGTTCAGAATGACAAAACTTGGTCGTCATTCCGGACTTGGTCGTCATTCCGGACTTGTTCCGGAACCCAGAAAACAAACTTCTAAACACAAATAAGAAAAGAAGATTGGAAAATAAAATAAGAGTATTAATAAACTCAAAACCCCATATTTCCGCTGTTTGAGCGGCCGGCCATTTCGCGTAAAACCATGTATAGCCAAAATGCCATTTAAAAATCATAGGATAATATTGCGTGCACAAACCAAGATAAATCGGCAAAGAACAACAAATACAAAGAGAACGAATGAAAGAACATTTTATATTTTTTAATTTTTGCCTGGAAATAAACCAGAAAAAAAGCGAAAGTGAAATATGAAGGTTGGAAAATACAATAAAAGCCACACTTAAAATAAAACCCTGGGGCCAAAAAGATATACCTATTTCCCTAAAAGTATAAACTACCCAGTTAAATCCAATAACAGTAACAACAAATTGACAAAGAAAGCCGCCAACAAACAGAGGTTTTAACCGCTCTTGATTCAATGCAAACAACCAAAGGGGAATAAAACAAAAAAAGATGGCCCAAGGTGGACAGGGAATATAACTAGTGCCTATTAAAAAACCGGAAAGTATAGGTCCCCAGAAGGGAAAACGCATTATTGCATTCATCTTATGGTTTTAAATACTGGGCTAAAAAATTTTCCATCTCCGAATAAAACTCCATCTTGTTTTCCTCATTGCGAAAGCCATGACCTTCATTTTCCTTAACCATATACAATACATCCACCCCTCGCTTATTTAACGCTTCTACAATTTGATCCGATTCCGCCTTTTTCACTCTGGGGTCTTTTGCTCCTTGAGCCACAAGCAAAGGAGCTTTTATTTTATCGGCATGAAAAACCGGTGAAACAGATTCCAGAAGTTCCTTATCTTTTTCAGGATGTCCGTCCATTTCATACATCATTTCGCGATAAGGCTCCCAGTAAGGAGGTATATCCGCCAAGGTCGTGAACATATTGGAAACACCCACATAGTCCACCCCACAGGCATAAAGATCAGGAGTAAAACAAAGACCGGCTAAAACAACATAACCTCCGTAACTGGCTCCGAAAATACCTATTTTATATTTATCCGCTACTTCCTCTTCAATAAGATATTGAACGCCATCAGTGACATCATCCTGCATTTTTTTACCCCACTGTTTAAAACCGGCTATCCAAAAATTTTTGCCGTAACCCATAGAACCACGAAAATTCATCTGCAAAACCGCATAACCTCTATTCGCTAAAAACTGAACCTCCGGATTATAACGCCATCTATCTCTGGCCCAAGGGCCACCGTGAGGATGCACAACCACGGGACACTTCTCACCTTCCATATAGTTTTTAGGCAAAGTTAAATACCCATGAATAGTTAAACCATCCCTGGCTTTGTAACTAATAGGTTTTATTTCCGCCAGATCCTCTTTATTTAACCAAGGTCTTGCTTCAGCTACTTTTTGCAAATTTTTGTTTTTAACATCATACAAATAATAAGTTCCTGGATTTCTATCACCATGAGCTTCTAAAGCCCATAAATCCTCATCGCGATTTTTTGAAGTAATCATTATCTCATCTTCAGGAATCTGAGATTGAATATCCTTAAAAATATGTTCTGTTTCCTTATCAAAAAAATGAATCTGCTGTTTCCATGTCATATAGGAAACAAATGTCAACACCTTCCTTTTTTTGGAATGGTTGAGCCCCCATACATCCACTTCCGGGTGCTCAAAAAGAGTGGAAACAATTTTTCTCTCTTTGGGATCAAATATTTCAACCGCTTCCTTATCTTTATTCAAGTTGGAAAAAACATAAATATTTTTATTATCAAAAGTAAAAAGAAGAGGAAGTATTGTATTCTTAAAGTTAGTGGTAAAAATCTGTTCAAATTCTTTCTGTTCCTCTTCACGATAGTAAAGAGAGGTATTGGCTCCATCAGTAGATTCAGCAAGACGCAGTTTTCCCTGATGATCCACCAACCAACCTGTAAAGTGACCTGGATTTTTTGCCACCATTTTCGCTTCACCGGTTTTCACATTCAAACGATAGGCATCAAAAACTCTTTTATCCCTTTGGTTAGTACCTATAATAATATGATCTTCTGAAATATTTTCCAGATTGGAAATTAAACTGACCTTTGTATCTTCATAAGGGGTTAAATCTTTTTCATTTTCTCCTTTAGCGGATATACGAAAAAAATGAAAGTTCTCATCCCCACCAAAATCTCTCAAGAACAAAAGTGTGTCATCTTCCTTCCAAAAGAAAGCTGCAATATCCCGATCGGTTTGATTAGTCAGCCTTCGCTCCGGTTCCTTGTCATCCACCAACTTAACATGAATATTTAATCTTTTTTGAAAAGGTTTAAGATAAGCTAAATATTTTCCATTAGGAGAAATACGAACTTGCGTGATCTCCGGATTTCTAAAAAAATCCTCTAAAGGAATATGCTTTAACCACATTGTCACTCCTCTAAACT
>JANQSX010000223.1 GCA_028279085.1 Bdellovibrionales bacterium | reverse complement strand
TATCTTTAACAGCATCTTCCAATGTTCTTTTTTGTGTTTTAACAGCGAACTCTTTTTTATAAATATTCATATTTTCTTTTCGTCCGGAGTAAATAACTCCTTTGGAGTCACACATAATAATATTTTCTTTTTTTACTCCTATACTGATAATTAACCGAGCGCAGGCAATAGCCGCCGCACCCGCACCATTAAACACCACTTGAATTTCATTCAATTTTTTTTCCGATATATGACAGGCATTTAATAGAGCAGCGGCTGTAATAATGGCTGTTCCGTGTTGATCATCATGAAACACAGGAATGCTGAGTTCTTCTTCCAATCGCTTTTCTATTTCAAAACAATCAGGAGCAGCGATATCCTCCAGATTAATGCCCCCGAAAGTAGGTTCCAGAGCTTTGCAAACAGCAATAAATTCATCTACTGTTTTTGTTTTTAATTCAATATCAAATACATTAATACCAGCAAACTGCTTAAATAAAATCCCTTTGCCTTCCATAACCGGTTTGGCGGCTAAAGGGCCGATATTCCCAAGACCTAAAACAGCACTGCCATTACTAATCACAGCCACTAAATTACCTTTGACAGTATAGTCATATACCTTAGCTGGTGTTTCCGCAATTTCCCGACAGGGAGCCGCCACCCCAGGGCTATAAGCTAAAGATAATTCCTCATCCGTATCTACCGGTTTACTGGGAACAACCAAGATTTTACCCTTTGGCTCTTGTTTATGATAAGCCAAGGCTTGTTTATTGATTCGTTGTGCAGGTTGTAATTTTTCTTTTTTCTTCACTATCCCATTCCTGTATTGATAAAGAAAAAACACACAAGCAGCTGAAATTTGTCCATTTTAAAAGCTCTTGTCCCTATTTATCTCCATAAGAAGGAAAATGTTACTTAAAAAATGGAAAAATCAAACTGAAGCAGTTAACATAACTGCATTTAACTGTAATGGGAACCCATAATGTTCAAAAATGATAAAGATGCTGTTATTGTAGAGGGTTTTCGCACGCCTTTTATTAAATCCGGCCTTGATTTCAATAACATATCAGAGGAAGAATTAGGCACCTGGCTTCTCAGGGAATTACTGGAACGTACACAAATTAATTCAAATGAAGTAGAAAAAGTAATTTTAGCTAATGTAAATAACTCTAAAAACAACCCTAATATAGCCCATACAATAGCTTTAAGGGCCGGACTTCCACGCTCTATTTCCGCTACCACAGTACAAAAAGTGGATGTTTCATCTATAGCAAGCCTTGTTACTGCAACTATAAAAATAAATACCGGACTTTCAAATATTATTATTGCCGGAGGAGTGGAAAGCATGTCTCAAATGCCTATTTTACTTCATTATCAAATGTCACAAATAATAAAAAAAGTCATCCAAGCTAAAAACTGGAAAGAAAAAATAAAAAAAATTATAGATCTACGCCCTTCTTACATCAAGCCTCAGTTCACAAATAAAAACATATTTATTGAGCCTGTTTCCGGGTGGAGCCAAATACAAATTGCAGAAAAGTTATCTGAAGATTTTCATATTTCCAGAGAAGAACAGGATGAATTTGCACTCGATAGTTTCAAAAAAGCTTCTCTGGCACAAAAAAATGAAAAATGGAAAGAAGATATAGTGCCTGTTTTCCCTCCTGATGATTTCGATCTGGTGGATAAAGATACAAAAATGAAAGAAACTCTTTCCATGCACGACTTCTCTGAATTGCAACCTTACCTTGAAAAAGACTATGGAACGGTAACTTCCGGTAATAGCAGTTTTGCGGCAGATGGCGCTGTTTTATTTTTAGTTATGAGTCGGGAAAAAGCCAAAGCCCTGGGTTATAAACCCTTAGTAACCATTTATTCTTCTGATCATTCCGGTATGGAATGCCAACAACATGGTTTAGGATCAATATATGCCATAACCAATATTTTAAAAAAAGAAAAACTTCAAATAAAAGACATTGATCTATTTGAGATAGGAGAAAATTTTGCCACTCAAACATTAGCCTGTCTTAAAGTCTTCGAGTCTCCTATATTGGCTGAAAAGTATTTAAAACAAACTTCTGAAAAAATAGATCCGGAAAAATGTAATGTGAATGGAGGAGCCTTAGCTTTAGGTAATCCTATAAGTGTTACAGATGCGCGAATGGTTTTAAGTGCGGCAAAAGAAATGAACAGACAACAAAAAGAATGGGGGCTGGTAGCCACAGGTATGTACAGCGGACAAGCAAGCGCCCTTTTGTTAAGAAATGAGAACTGAAGTATGAAAAATGACTCTGCTATAAATATGAAAATGGAAAAAGATCTGGCTGTTATTACCTTCAATCAGATAAATATTTTATCTGATGATCTACGAGAACAACTGAAAGATTATGTAGATAAAATTATTAAAAATTCCTCTATTCATGTCGCTATTTTAATTTTTAAAAACACCTCACAAGAACTTTTGAATATTAAGGAAATAGAAAAAATTCACGGGCGGGAAAAGTGGGAAAGACTGCTGGATGAAATACACGATTTGTTCCAATTAATGGAAACAGCAAATGTATCATGGATTGCCGGCATTCATGGAGCTTGTATAGGAAACCAGTTAGAGCTTGCCCTTATTTGTGATTATCGTATTGCTGATTTGAATAAAGACACTATATTAGGTTTTCCTGAATTATCTTTTGGTTTAATTCCTGGTTTTGGGGGTTGTATTCATTTACCCCACCTGATAGGTGTAAAAAAATCCTTGGAAATGATTTTAAACAGCTTATTAATTTCTTCCCGTGAAGCTTATCGCATAGGCTTAGTAAATGAAGTGAGCCATCCCTTGGATCTGGAAAAACACGCCCGTAAATTAGCGGAACAAATTACAAAAGGATATATTCCACCTAAACCTTTAAAAAGATATAAACCTCTTCGCTTTTTAAATAAATTTTTTGAAGTATCCACCATTCGATACATATTGTATCACCTCACAAAAAGAAAAATCCTATCTAAAACAAGGGGTTTTTATCCGGCTCCCTTAAAAGCTTTGGAAGTGATTAAAAACACCTATATGGAAAAAAGTTCAAAAGCGGCTCTTAAAGAAGAAAGTGACACTTTTTGTGATTTAGCTGTTTCTTCTACAGCAAGACATCTAATGTCTCTGTATTTGACAAAAGAAAAAATTAAATACAAAAAAGAAGTAAATACACCTTTAAAAAACATAAAAAAAGTTGCTGTTATGGGAGCGGGAGCAATGGGAAGAGGAATCACCCACTGGCTAGCCAATTATCATGTTCCTGTGTTGTTAAAAGATATTCACCACCCATCTCTTTCTATTTCCTTAAGATATATAAATTCCAAATGGGACGAACAAATACAATCTAACAATCAATGGCTGAGTCTTTTTACAAAGAAAAATAAAGAATCCACTTTATACTCAAAACAATTACAAAGCTTATGGAATAAACCATTGACGAAAAACCGATTGTACGAACATAACAGACTTACAATATTTGAAAAAAAATTACGATCCTCAAAAGTGCGTCCACAAATAGATTATTCCGGATTTCGTACTGTGGATTTAGTTATTGAAGCAGTAGTGGAAGATTTGGAGATAAAGAAAAAGATGATCGCTGAAACAACTGCTCATCTTTCAGACACTTGTTTGTTCGCTACTAATACTTCCTCTTTCAGTATTACAGAACTAGCTCAATCGCATCCTGATCCCAGCCGCTTTTTTGGACTGCACTTTTTCTATCCCGCCTATCACACACCTTTAGTGGAAATAGTAAAAGGAGAAAAAAGCAGTGAAACCGCTCTTGCTTCTGTGTCTTCATGGATGAAACAAATGGGTAAAATTCCCTTTATTGTCAAAGACAGCCCTGGCTTTTTAGTGCATCGTCTCTTCTCACCTCTCATGTCGGAAGCTTTATGGCTTTTAGAGGAAGGCGCCGGCATCCAACAAGTTGATCAAATCTATAATTCCTTTGGTTTTTCTATGGGACCTTTTCGCCTTATGGATGAGTTGGGCTTGGATATTTGCCTAAAACTAATAAAATCCTTTCAGGTGGCTGGCAAGCCTTTGGATCTACCGGAAAGAATTTCAAAACTGAGGCCAGGTTTTTTAGGTAAGAAAAATAAAAGTGGATTTTATATATACAATGATAAGTTACAGGTTGAATCCGTTAACAGTCTTATTTATCAGGATTTAAAATTAAAGTCTTCTGCCAAAAAGTTATCTAAAACAGAATGTTTAGAAAGAGGAATTTATCGTATGATCAGTGAAGCCGCCCAAGTGTTAGAAGAGCAGGTAATAGGCACCACGGAAGAATTGGATCTGGCTTTAATTTTGGGAATAGGCTTTCCCGCCTTCCGGGGAGGTTTATTAAAATACGCAGATGAAACCAGCTTAAAAACTATTATTGCCAGTTTAAATAATTTTTCCAAAAAATGGGGAAAAAGATTTCAACCCTCTTCCTTCCTTATAAAACAAGCTGAAGCCGGAAAAAACTTTTACAATCACCGGTAATAAAGAAATAAATCAAACTAAAAGCTTTCCCTATTCCCGGCGTAGTTCGTCATTCCGGCGGAGGTCGGAATCCAGAGGACATTTGTTACTCCTGTAAACTGGAAGCCCTACTAGGGCTTCCACTATTCCAGACTTGATCCGGAATCCAGAAAGTACCTATCTCTCTACCCAAGTTCAGCTCAAAA
>JANQSX010000203.1 GCA_028279085.1 Bdellovibrionales bacterium | reverse complement strand
ATTTGATATTTTTTATTAAGGTTACAGAACATATTGAGGGAAGTGTTTCAGTATGAGACAGAAAGGTAGATAGAAATTAAACAAAAAGAACAAATTGGGCAGAGACTCTTAACTGTCATTCTGAACTTGATTCTTGTCATTCCGAACTTGATTCGGAATCCAGAAAAGGCTTGTAACTTCCTCTGGATTCCGGATCAAGTCCGGAATGACGAGCTTTCGCCGGAATGACGAGCTATTGTGAGAATGACGAATTTACTATACAGAATAGGTGTATTGCCGCATCTGTTTGTATATTTGTTGAAATCACAAATTAAATATAGGAGATATGTGTATTATGGTTCATGGTGTTTTACTCATTAACAAGACGGGAGGGGGCACTAGTCACAGTGTTGTGAATGCTGTACGCAAAATTATCGGGCAAAAAGCGGTTGGTCATGCAGGTACTTTGGACCCTATGGCCGAGGGTTTAATGGTTATTTTATTAGGGTATGGCACAAAACTATCCAATTATCTTTTGATGAATGATAAAAGTTACTGTTTTACTTTTCGTTTAGGTATTACAACAGACACGCTGGATAAAACGGGTAAAATCATAGATAAAAAAGAGGTTCAATTAGAGGCAGGGGATATTCAAAAGGTGTTGACGAACAGTCAGGGAAAAATCTCTTTGCCTGTTCCCTTATTTTCCGCTGTTAAAATGAAAGGTAAAAAGATGTATGAATATACAAGAGAGAATAAGGTTGTTACCCCACCTCTTAAAGATATGTTTTTTTATGACCTGATAATAAAAAATATTAAATCGGAAATGGTAGAAGTAGAGCTTTCCTGCAGTAAGGGAAGTTATATTCGGTCCTGGGTATCTCTTGTTGGGGAAAAACTAGGAACAGGTGCTTGTCTTGAAAAGTTGGTCCGGTTAAAATCAGCTCCCTTTGAATTAGGTTCTGCTCTTACGGTTCAGCAAGTAGCGGAAAAACTAGTGGAAGAAAAAGAACTAAATTCAGCATTATTGCTGGAAAAATTAAGCACAACTTTTATTCCTTTCTCCAAAGCTCTTCCCCATATTAAAGCGGTTTGTGTTTCAGGACCGGATGAAAAACAACTAAGACAAGGGCAAATATCCCATACTTTGAAGAAAAATCTGCAGGAACAGCAAAAAGAAGTGAATCAAAACCGGGAAACACAGACAGTTCGGATTATGAACTATAATAATGAACAAATGTTGGCGCTCATGGAGCTACGACCTTTTATGTCTTCCAAATTTTTAAGAGTGTTTCCTTCAGGTTTATCTTGACGAATGTAAAAAGGTTTTCTATTAAGTAATGAAGTTGGCATTAAAGCCAGGGAAAACAAAAGCGTGAAAAAGGTGTTTTATTTATGTCTCTAGAAAAATCAATAGTGGAAAAAATATTGAAAAGTTTTTCAAGATCAGAGGCGGACACAGGTAGTCCGGAAGTGCAGATTGCCCTTTTAACTCAAAAAATTAATATTTTGACAGAACATTTTAAAAAACATAAGCAGGATTATCATTCCCGTAGGGGTCTGTTAAAAATGATCAGTCGTCGGAAAAAGCTATTGAGCTATATTAAAAAGAATGCTCCGGAAATTTATCAAACAACCATCAGTCAATTATCTCTGAGAAAGTAAAAAGTGAATCATTGAAGTATATTGTATCCACCATATAAAATATAAACCTCAAACAAAGGAATTCTTATGTCTTTTTCCCCTTTTGTATCCTCAGCAACAGTAGAAGGTAAAACCATTAAAATAGAAAGTGGTGCTTTAGCCAAGCAGGCGGACGGATCAGTTCTTATCAGTTGTGGTGAAGATAAAGTTTTAGCTACAGTTGTTTCTTTGAGAAAGGAAGCCGATTTGGACTTTTTTCCTTTGACTGTTGAATATCAGGAAAAGTTTTATTCTGCCGGTAAAATCCCTGGAGGATTTTTTAGACGGGAGGGGCGTCCTTCTTATGAAGCTACTTTAATTTCTAGAATGATTGATCGTCCGCTTCGTCCTTGTTTTCCGGAAGGGTACTGTTATGATACCCAGATTGTAGCTACTACTCTTAGTTATAGCGGCACATTTCCTGTTGGCGTTTTAGCAGGTATTGGTGCTTCAGCCGCTTTGCATATTAGTGATATTCCTTTTAATGGACCGGTGGCGTCTGTTCAAGTCATTAAAATAGATGGGAAATTAAAAGTTAATCCTTCTTTTGAAGAAGTGGAAAAAGCTAATATGAATCTGATTGTGGCAGGGACCCGTAAAGGACTGCTTATGGTGGAAGGGGAGTCACAGTTTGTATCGGAAGCGGAAGCCTTGGAGGCTCTTAAATTTGCTCACCAAAGTATGCAACCTCTCTTGGACATACAGGACGATTTGAGAAAACAGACGGGTAATATTGAAAAGAGAAGTTGGAGTGGTTTTAAAGTAAATGAAGCCTGGGAAAAGGAAATAAAAGATTTTGCAGAGGAAAAAGTAAAAGACATTTTAAGTATTTCGGAAAAAACAAAGCGCTATCAGTCCTTTGATGAATTAAAAGAAAAAACTGTTCAGCATATTGTTCAGGAAGGGGATGAGGAAAGCGCGGAAAAAAAGAAAAATATATCCGCTGTATTGGGGAAATTAAAATACAACCTGGCCCGTTCTGTAATTTTGAACTCCAAAGTCCGAATTGATGGTAGAAAATATAATGAAGTACGTCCTATTTCTTGTCAGGCCGGTCTTCTTCCCCGTGTACATGGTTCTGCTGTGTTCACTCGTGGAGAAACCCAGGTTTTAGGAACAATAACCTTGGGTACAGGAGATGATGAACAAAAAGTGGATGCTTTGGCTGGTGCTTCTAAAAAACATTTTTTACTTCATTATAATTTTCCTCCTTATTGTGTTGGAGAGACAGGGCGAATGGGTGGTCAGAGCCGTCGGGAAATTGGACATGGTTTTTTAGCGGAAAAAGCTTTGAAAGCTATTCTTCCTGAACATAACAAATTCCCTTATACTGTTCGAATTGTTAGTGAAGTTTTAGAATCCAATGGTTCCAGTTCCATGGGAACTGTATGCTCTGGTTGTCTGGCTTTAATGGATGCGGGAGTGCCTATAAAAGAACCGGTGGCGGGTATTGCTATGGGTTTGATTCAAGAAGGAAAGGGCGTTGCCATTCTCTCCGATATTTTAGGTGATGAAGATCACTTGGGAGATATGGATTTTAAAGTGGCCGGTACAAAAGATGGTATTACCGCTTTGCAAATGGATATAAAGATTGACAGTCTTTCTTTTGATGTAATGGAACAAGCTCTTGCTCAGGCAAAAGAAGGTCGTCTTCATATTTTAGAGGAAATGGGTAAAACTTTGGATAAACCCAGAGAGGATATGTCTGATTATGCCCCTCGCATTGAAATGATACAAATTAAACCGGAAAAAATCCGTGAGGTTATTGGTTCCGGTGGAAAAGTTATTAATAAAATTATTGAGGACACAGGAGTGAAAGTGGATATTCAGGATTCCGGTCAGATTTATATAGCTTCTCCTGATAAAGAAAGAATTGAGAGAGCAAAAAGTATGATTGAGGGAATTTGTGCGGAAGTGGAAGAAGGGGCTATTTATGAAGGAAAAGTGGTTAAGATAGCCGCTTTTGGTGCTTTTGTGGAACTTCTACCTAATACAACCGGGCTTCTGCATATTTCTGAGATTGCCAATCGCCGGATCCGTGAAGTTACTGATGTGTTAAATGAAGGAGATACAGTCAAAGTCAAAGTGCTTCAAGTGGGAGACAATGGTCGTATTCGATTAAGCCGAAAAACTCTTTTAGAAGCGGAAGATAGTCAGTAGTTTTTATTTAATTTGCTGTAGAAACATCTGTATGGCCTTAGCGCGGTGAGAATGGTTGTGTCGTGACAGCAACAGAAAAAATTAAAGTTTTGTTTATGCATTTCCGAAAAATTAATGCATTCTAATTCGTGAAATATGCACACATGCTTTTTTATTGACAAAAATATTTTTATGAAAATTTTTTTTACATACATACATACATACATACATACATACATACATACATACATACATACATACATTGCTCAAAAAAATTAAAAAAATCTAGGATTCAAAACACTTTAAGAAATAAATTAACTTCATTTATAATCAACTTAAAGTATTGCGACAGAAGAAGAAAAGAAATAAAAAGCTTAATTAAAATTGTCTCTAATAACAAAGGATTTTCTCTTCTGGAAGTGCTCATAGCTACTTTCATTTTATCTTTTGTTAGCTTAGCTATATTAAAGACCTTAGATGTCAGTTTATTATCTTCTAATTTGAGTAATTCCCTTGTGTCTGATGCGGATTTAAAAACAGCCATACATCATGTTTTGAAGCCCGATCAATGTGAAAGAAATTTACATCCTGATAAGCTGACAGACGTTAATACCAATAGCAAGACTGTTTCTCTTCTTAAGAAATACAAAGACCCAAGCGATTCCTCCAACCAAGCTGGAGCAGAGTTAATAAAGTCCGGTGAAGCCTTCAGGGACTATTTGGACATTGTAAAGATAGAGTTGGCTGGGCCAGAAACAGAGAGACAAAGAGAATTTAAAGTGTATTACAAAAGAAAGAAGGTGAAACACCTAAGCACGAGGGATAACAATGTTTGTGACAGCTCCGATCAGTCTGGCTGTTATGTCAACACGTGTAACCTAGAATATGAAACACAAACAGCGGCCGGAGTGACAAGCGTTACTACTTGCACAGTTTTAGATTGCTTTAGT
>JANQSX010000188.1 GCA_028279085.1 Bdellovibrionales bacterium | reverse complement strand
AAAAAGTCTTTTACAATATGGAGTTCTGCTTTTGAAGATACAGATAAAGGGAATTATCCCTCTTATAAGTTAAAAGAAATTCACGAACAACCGGATTGTGTTTTAAAAATTATTCAACATTATATAGACAAAAAGGAATCAAAGATAAATATAAACTTAAAAAATCATTCTGATGTTATCAATCAGATCATTAAAAATGGAAAATTCAATATAGTAGCTTGTGGAAGTAGTTACTATGCGGCTCTGTATGGGAAATATATAATTGAAAAATTCAGTCGTATTTCCGTGGAAGTGGATATGGCTAGTGAATTTCGCTATCGTTCTCCAGTATTGACAGATCAAACACCCGTTCTTTTGATCTCTCAAAGTGGAGAGACAGCAGATACTTTAGCTGTGTTGAAGATGGCTAAAGAGTTTTCTCTGCCTGTGTTGAGTCTTTGTAATGTGGTTCATTCCTCTTTGGATCGCGAAGCTTCCGTGTCGCTTTACATGTTAGCCGGTGTGGAAAAAGCGGTAGCCAGCACAAAGGCTTTTACATCCTCTCTGGTTATTTTGTTTTTACTAGCTTTGTTTTTAGGAAGGAAGAATGAACAACTTAATTCTTCTGAAGAGAAAAAAATGATTCTGGATTTATTATCCTTGCCTTTTCAAATGAAGGAAGTTTTATCTTTTGAAAAAGAGTATATTAAAGCGGCTCATTTTATGAGGGCTTTAAAAAGTTTTATTTATTTGGGAAGAGATATCTATTACCCTTTGGCTTTGGAAGGGGCGTTGAAAATGAAAGAGCTGACTTATATGCACGCGGAAGCTTATCCGGCAGGGGAGATGAAACATGGTCCTTTGGCTTTGTTAGATAAGAGTATGGCTGTAATGGGAATAGCCCCTCACTCTCATGTGTATCAAAAAACATTAAGTAATTTGGAAGAAACACGATCCAGAGGGGGTAAACTTATTGTGATAGGTACGGAAGGAGATCAATCAGCCCGTGCTTTATCCGAGTGTTTTTTACCTATCCCTTCCTGTAATGAATATGTTTCTTCTATTTTATGTGTTTTACCTCTCCAGTTGATAGCCTATCATACTGCCTGTGCTTTAGGACATAATGTGGATCAACCCAGAAATCTAGCGAAATCCGTTACTGTGGAATGATGTTTATATGATTATTCTGGAGTTGCTTCTTTAAATAAATCCTTATTTACATATCCGATAACACCACAACCGATATAGGGACCGGCATTACCGGAAGGTTGAGATTTTAAATCATCTTCATTGGCGTGGATAATTACTGAACGGCCTCCCAGCTTGTACATACACATATTAAGAGTTTTTTCATATACAGCTTTTCCATCTTTTCCGGCAATTAAGTTGCCTAAGTCACCCATGTGTTTTTCTTTGGAGTCAGGAGAGCCATGTTTACTTCCTTCTTTATGGGAACCTAAGTGACTTCCTGCGTTTTTTCCATTGTCTCTACAGTCTCCGTATTGATGAATATGGAATCCATATTTTTGATTGGGTTTTAAGCCTGTAATTTCCGCTTTTACTAAAACTTGTTTTTTCTTTATTTTATGGAGGCTAACCCAACCTTTTGCTTTACTTTTGTTGACAGGAGAGACAACCGCTACACCGGCTTTTTTCATCTTTTTATATTTATGACGATGCATACAGGAAATGTTTAAAAAACTAATTGTAGCTATTAAAGGTATAAACAGTAATAATTTTTGTTTCATAATGATACTCCTTTTTAAAAGTGCTTTTGTTTATGTAAGCAAACTTTTTAATGTTATGCAAATTATTAAATTAGGAGCCGACTTATTTGAAATTGATAATCGTTAATTAAGATTCATAAAGCAGGTTGTGTACTGTCAATGATAGGATCTTCAGTATATTCCAGTTCCTCTGTTGTGGTGTCTTCTTTGAGAGGCATTATTTCTGCTGATTCCTCTGTTATAGGATCTTCTTCTTCCAAAGGTTTTATCTCTTCCTCTGTATTACTTTCACTAGTACTGTCCATACCACTATCTTCCTCCTCTGTACTACTTTCGCTAGTACCCTCCTCTATATCATCATCTGTCTCCGTAGAAGTTGTGTCATCATTATAATAGTTATCTTGGCTTTCTTCAGTTGATTCTGAAACTTCTGATTCCTGATTTTGTTCTCCATATTGTGTATCTTCGGGCCTTGTGTTTTCAAGATAAGTGGAACTTTGTTCTTCATTAAATTGTTCATCTGATAAACCGCTACTGCTAAGCATTTCCTGAGTAAGCTCTTTATAAGGATCTTCATTACCTGTAAAATTACGAATAAATTTCATTCTCTCTTCCAGTTTACTGCTTAAAATGTCTTTATGTTCTTCTGCTGAATGGATAATATGAGGTGTAATAAATACGATTAAATTGGATTTTTTTCTATCTATTTTGGAATTTTTAAATAACCAGCCAATAAGTGGAAGATCCCCTAACAATGGAATTTTTGCATTGGTTTTACTATTGGATTCTTTTACTAGACCTCCTAATACAGCAGTCTCTCTGTCTTTTAAGGTAATGGAGGTAGTGATTTCTCGTTTTCTTACAGCAAGATTTGTACTTTGAAGGGCTGAAGGAACATTGGTTGATTTAATGACGTTATCAACTTTTTGTGTGATCTCCATTCGGATAGAATTTACGCTAGGATTAATATGAGGAGTGAACTTCAGTTCCGTTTCCACTTTAATAGATTTAGTGGAGGTAACCTGATTAATGTTGGATAAACCAACAGTAGGAGTAACACTCTCAGCAACTTGTGGAATTTCATCTATAATAGACACTTTGGCTTCTTTATGATCCAGTGCTATCACTTGAGGTGTGGAGAGAACATTAGCTCCCACCGTTTTTTGTAAAAATGTTACAAAAGAAGATAGAGTGGGTAGATTTATTATATCCGGGAGGTTAGCACCAGGTTTAGTTAACTGAAATAAGTTCTTCATATTAGTTACACCCTTAACGGAGTTTCCTTTTTCTGTACCTATCCCTGGAATATCTAAAAACAAAGATAAAGGAAAAAGCAAAGTGGCTCCTTCTTTTTCAGCAGCCATTTCTCCTAAACTGCTAAGCCCGTATCCAATGCGTGATACACCTCCTGCATCCTGTGGTAAATAGTAGTTGGCTATTTTCCAGTCATTAGCTCTTTCTGCATTAATCTCCATAATAATAGCTTTTACAAACACCTGATTTCGGGAAATATCCACTTTGTCTAATAAAGCTTTAATCGTTACATAATTTATATCATTAGATACAACAATAAGACTGTTTGTGTTTTCTTCAGGTATAATTCGTATATCTTTAAAGGATTGTGCTGTGCCTGTACTTTTTGCGGTTTGATAAACGTTACCGGCAGCTTTAACTTGCGGAATATTAGCTTGTGTTGTTTTTGTGCCGGAACTGGAAGAAGATCGTGTTGCATTACCAATAACAGCATTTATAGTGTTTGCCAGCTCTGTCGCCGTACTGTGTTTTACTTTATAGACATGAATTCCACCACCTGTTTTTTTCTTGGTATCTAATTGTTTTATCAATTCTTCGATTTTATTTATACCGCTTTCGTTACCGGTCACAATAATGGAATTTGTTCTTTCATAATCGGCAATGGCAATAATATTTACTTCTTGTCCTGTATCTGTGTCACTTGATTTGGATTGTGTATTAGACCTAGATCCACCACCATATTTATAATTAGGTCTATATCGTTTTTTTTGTTTATCGCGCATTATTCCTGATCGTAGCTTATCAAGAATTTTTACCAGATTTGATGCTTGCGCAAATTCTACAGGAAAGACCTTAAAAATAATATCTTCCGTAGTAGGTACATCTAAACTTTCAATAATTTTTCTGAGCTTTTCCACATTTAGGCTGTAGTCTGAGATCACTACTGTATTTGTAGGAGCATAAAATAACACATTGGCAGGTGATTCCGCACTTGAAGCAATAAAAGGTTTCATTTTTGTTTCCAAAGATTGAGCATCAATATATTTTAGCTTCATAACTCTTGTAAGAAATTGATCCACATTGACTTTTTGGTTTCCTGTATAAACCTTTACATTAGATTTGACTGCTTTTTGTCTATTAATCACCTTAAAAAAGGAACCACTTCGGATCATAGTCATATCATGAAGAGCCAAAGCGGATAAAAAAGCTTGATAGACTTCTGCTACAGTAATTGGAGAATGAGAAACAATACTAATCTTTTTACTGACATCCACTCCTGCCGCCATAATTATATTAATATTTAAAGCTTTACTGATAGAATCTAAGATATCTTTTAATGCAACATTTTGATGGTTAATTTTTTCCACTAATGTGGGGTAATTCTCAGGAGTAATATCTTCAGGATTGGCCTTTGAAATTTCAACACCTGTTTTTTTTCCGATAAGCTTGTAGGTATTATCAGGAACATGATTTTCATCCACGAATTGTAAGCAATAGGATTTTGTTGTGAAAAGAAGTAAAATTATGAAAAAAAGCGTTTGCATGATTTATGAGCATCCTTGCTGTTTTGCTTGTAGAACCTCTTTGTTTTTATTCATTTAATAAAAACGACTTGCGGGAGGAGGTTCTGTAAAATCATCATCATCGATTGTCCATGAAAAATCAAGGTTTTTTCCTCCCCTTTTGATGACAACATCAAACTTTGAATCACTTCTTATTTCATGAAATAATTTAATAGCCTCCGGTACGGTTTTAGGACTTACTCCATTAACAGATATAAATATATCTCCTTTTTGAAAACGAAGTATCTTCTCGTACTCGCTACCTGGTTTGATATAATCAAATCGAAAACCAATCATCTCCCCATTTTCCCAATGGGGCACGACCTTAGCATCCTGCAGAATTTTCGGCAAATTTGCTACATACTTATTTAATTTATGTCGATTCATTTGAAATGCAAAACTGTTTTGTTTTGTTTTTGTTGAACTGTCAGGATTTACCGGTTTAAAGAAATCAAAGTCAGTAGGTATTTTCTCTATATATTCTAGCATATTATTTTTTAAATTGACAAAATAGACTCGGTCAGCAGTGATTTCCGTGATGCGGGCTAACGGGCTTATATTGTCATTAGGGTTGTCATCTATTTCTTCTTGTATGCGATAGGATTCGGATACATTTTTTACTGTAACACTCGCAATAGAGTAAATAGGGTTTTTAAAAACGATTGTTCCGTTTAATTTGATTGGTAAATTGGATTTTACAGGGTGTTTATTTTGTATACCCGGTTGTGAAGAAAGAGAAGGTGGAATATCTGCATTATGAAAAATTTTAAAATCCCATATAGGCATATACTCTAAATCAAAAGATGTTTTTTTTTGCTGATTAAATACAGGGTATTTCGGCATTGCGTTAGATAAAAACAAGGGTTGCAGGCTAATTATCATAAGATCTGCACAGCACCAGGCAACAATCAAGATGAGGAACCAATATCTTTTGTCAGAGATGAATTTTAGTATTTTTCCCTGATAAAACTTAAGGTATTTCATAGCCGTCTTTTTCATTAAAAACAGTTTATCAGAGTAAAACTTACAGAATCAAGGACCATTAAACAGAAGCCGGTATTGTTAATTTGTTCTATTAGCGTGAAATGTTTTCACAGGTGTATAAAAAATGTACTCTCTAACTGTATCAATTAGAGTAAAATAAATTTTTTATTGCGTTTTTAATACTTTCTTAATAGTCATTGATTGAGAGAAGAATTAGACTTTTAAAATGATGATGTGGGTTATTAAATCCTCTTTTCAATTTTTTAAAAATGGAATTTTGATAAAAATAAGAGTTTTTGTGAATTTGAAAAGACTATAAAAAAGCCTTTTTCACAGATTATTAACTTAAATGGATGGAGCATGAAGAAACAGGTAGAGAAAAAAACAAAAGTTGCAGCGTATAAAACAGCGGCTCTTTTTAATAATTTTGCAATGCAGTCAAATGATATTTTTATACATTGTTCTCGCATTCCGGATGTTATGACTTGTATCATCAAAGCTAGAGAGGTGCTAAAAAAATATAAAATTTCACCCCCGGATTGGATGTTTGGTTTAGTACATAAAGGAGAAACACCTAAATCTCCTGAGCAGTTGCGTTTGATGTCTTTTCTAATGGGTGTGGGTCTATATAATCGTATGGTTAGATTAATTGGAGTGCCTGATTTTCTAGTAGGCAATTCCCAGGCTCTGCTTGTTTCCGCAAAGGTGCGTACATTTGAAAAGATGGTTATAAATATCTTTTGTGGAGTGGAATTCCAGGATTATTTAAGAGTGTATCAAAAGAAAACAGGAAATACTTCTCAGTTTTCATTATTGCATTTTTCAGAAAAAGGGGGAGATCAGTCTCTTCAGAGCATAGTAAAGGAATATAATATTAGTCGTTGTATTCTTATTTCTCCTTCCTCTTGTGAGGTTGTAAAGAGAAAGAGTGACGCTCCTACTCTGGAGGGTTTGATTGAAATGGATCCTCAATTGGCTTGGTTCTGGCCCATTCTTAAACGAAATCAGCTTGGAAAAAAATGGAAAAAAATATTTTTTTCCAGTGCACTAGATACTGTTTTTCATTAATGTTAATAAGAAATTGAAAATCGTCCTTCTTGTAAATGTTCAGAGTGACAAACCGGAAAAAACAACTTATTTAGGGTAAGGAGTTACCGGATAATAACTTTAATTGAAAAGTGAAGTATATAATGGCGCTTATTTCTGATATTCAGGGCAGGGAGATTTTGGATAGTCGGGGAGTGCCGGCTTTGGAAGTGGATCTTATTTTGGATAATAGATTTAAGGCGCGGGCCGCTGTACCTTCCGGAGCTTCTACTGGTGCCCATGAAGCATTGGAGTTGCGAGACACAGATCCGAATCGCTTTCATGGAAAAGGTTTGTTAAAAGCAATCTCTCATATAGAGGGGCTGTCCAATAAATTAAAAAACATTCCTATAGAGAATCAATCTGAGTTAGATCATTTTTTAAAAGAAGAAGACGGCACTTCAAATAAATCTCATTTAGGGGCTAATACGATTTTAGCGGTTTCTTTAGCTTATGCCAAAACTCTGGCAATCAGCCGGAAGCGGGAGTTATTTGAATATACACAAAGAGAGCAATATGTTTTGCCTGTACCTTTAGTTAATATTTTGAATGGAGGAGTTCACGCTAGTAATGGATTGAGTGTTCAGGAATTTATGATTGTTCCTTATGGCTTTGATTCTTTTAAAGAAGCCTTAAGAGCCGCCTCAGAGGTTTTCCATTGTTTAAAACAGTTACTAAAGGAAAAGAATCTAAGTACAGCGGTAGGAGATGAAGGAGGATTTGCTCCACAGCTTTCCGATAATGAATCCGCCCTTAAGTTGCTTTTGCAAGCTATTGAAAAGGCAGGATACTCTTATGAAAGTCAAATGGCTTTGGCTTTGGATGTGGCAGCCTCTGAGTTTTACCGACAAGGAAAATACCATTGGGAAAACACGGCTATAAAGGCGGAAGATTTAGTTGCTATTTATAAAAATTGGAGAGCTAAATATCCACTGATTAGTATTGAAGATGGTTTGGCGGAAGAAGATTGGGAAGGGTGGATTCATCTTACAAAAGAATTAGGGCAAAACACTCAATTGATAGGAGACGATTTATTTGTTACGGACAAAAAGCGTCTGCAGGAAGGCATTAATAAAAAAGTGGCTAATTGTCTTCTAGCTAAGATTAATCAAATAGGAACATTGACGGAAACTTATGAAGCTATTCAATTGGCACATAATTCAGGGTATCAATCTTGTGTTTCTCATCGTAGCGGGGAAACAGAAGATACCAGCATAGTTGATTTAGCTATAGCTTGGGGATCGGAGCAGATAAAAACGGGTTCTGTTTGTAGAGGAGAAAGAATAGTAAAGTACAATCGTCTTCTGCGAATAGAAGAAAGATTAAAGAAGTCAGAATTTGCCGGTAAAAAAGTTTTTTCTTTTCTTTGAAACTGATTAATAGTTTTGAGTCATTGTTCATCTTCTTATCTTAAAAACTCTTAATAGTTATAAGCAGTCTTTATATTTTATATTAAGTAAAACATAGTTAAGATTAGTCTTTGTGCTTGTATAATAAAGAATTTCATTTGTTATAGAGTAAAATTTACACCGCATAGAGTAAAAAATTTTATATGTGCTTTAAGAGTAATGTAGATTAGAGGGATGTGCATTTTATAAATTAACAACTCTACAATAAGGAGATAAAGATGAGATTACTCGCAGTGGCTTTATTATCTATACATTTTGTGACTGGAGCGGCTATTGATTATTCAGTGGATCAAGATGAAGGGGAGAATATT
>JANQSX010000182.1 GCA_028279085.1 Bdellovibrionales bacterium | reverse complement strand
AAACACTTCTTTGAACATTTATAAAAACCCTAAAGAAGATTATACAAAAAAATTACTCAATTCCATACCTGTTGGAATACCTCAAGAAATTTTATAACTTTATCTTCCGGAAAAATTGTGAAAAATTTTCACACCGCTTTAGAGTGTTTTTCATCTTAATAGACACTTTTTTATTGTTTCTTTTTATTTTAGAAAAATTGTTTTGATTCTTCATAATCTTTCTGATACCAAAATATTCTTACACACTATTAACGAAAAGTACAAAAATGAAATTAATTTATATACTATTTATCTCCGTTCTTTTCTTACCTGCTTGCAACAAAAAAAGCGAAGGGCCACCAGGATCACAAATACATGACAGTCAACCGAATACTGTAACACTCCCTGAGCCATCCATCCAAGGTGAAACAGCCCGCTTTCAGTTAACAAAACTGGCAGCCGTTCAAGAAAGATTTTTAAAATTAAATGACAACATTGTATTTACAGGATTAGAGAAGAAACAATTAGAAGATAAATCATCTTTTAAAGATGTTAATTTACATATTAAAACACACTGTATTTTAAATCAGAAAAAAGTAGTTATTCGTGAATTTAATAAACCTCTTCAGGAATCCATTCCTCTTATTGAATTACTACCAAAAGAAGTTCTTTTATATCAGGTAAACACTCCTTCCTGTGGATTTTCTTTTAAAGCACAAAATAAAGAAGGCTCCGCTCATCACTTTGAACTCCCTCAATTACCTATCATTAACCACACCGCTAACCGCTTTATTGAATTATTTAATTCATCAGGAAAAATAAAAGAACCCTTCCTTTATGTTTTTATGAATAAAATATCTGATTATTGGTTAGACACCGGCACACAAGAACAAATAGACGCAGTTAACTTAATATGTGATGATTTTTCTTTATCTCTTTCTATCCGCCCTCAGCAGTTCATTCCTTTTTCCGCTTTCCCTTTAAATGAATTAAATACACAAATTAAACAAAAAGTGACTCAAAGTAACCACCAACAACAATGTCGTATCTTTGGATATAAAAAAAACATATTAACGGGAGTGTCTTCCGTTTTCCATTTGCTCTATCCCCAACCTCCTCTACATGTAAAAATAGAGGATAGTTTATTTGAACATGAGGAGAAACAACAGTCGTTCTATTTTGAAATCATGCAGGCAGACGGAAGGCATAAAGAAGACCGACCGGATATTCCTCTTTATTCTTATGTAATTGAAAACCCTCACCCTTATCCGGTGTATATACTTATTGAAAATTACAAAAAGAGAAAAGAAGAATTACTATTGAATTTTTACGGACTGTATTACAAAACCGGGGAAAGTTTTTACGTTTGGCATGATGATATTATGCAATTAAGCGGCGTACAACTAATTAAAGGAGAAAACATTCAAATACATACAATAGAAGAAGGCCATCTTATAAAACTAACTCCCCGCAGCCGGATTCGGTTTACTGTAATTTTAAACGAACGTTTTCGTCTCTGTTCTACAGTGAGAAACAAGTCCCATTGGCTAGGAGCGGTGATAAGATTTCCTGATTTGAAAATATATCAACTAGTTTCTGATCAAGTAAATCCGGTTCTTATGTCACAAAATATTTTACATCAGTTAGACACTCATTCGGGAGAAAGCTTTAATATCCTAACAGATTATCTGACAGGTGACTTGGCCAGAAACACCTTCTCCCATGTGTGGTTCAGACAGGGGATCTGTGATGGTACAATTGTTGCCGACACTATTGATCCCGTGATTGAATTATATAGGAATTTTAAAGTAAGGCCATTAAAAATCAGATGGATTGAATTCACCTCTCTTATTGAAAGAGACTATCTCAGAACCAATCAAGCGATAGGCAGTACTGTTATTGAACTGAATAAACAGTAGCAAGTATCATAGTTTAGTAATTCATTGATTCATGAAGAAGTTTTTATATATTTTGCATAGTAAATAGGTAGATTTTTTCTAATAAAAATTTTTTCAAATGGAGTAATAAAATTATTTTCATTTAAATGAGCATCTTTTTGTAAATTATAACTATAACCAGACAAACAATAAGGACTACCCTTAAAAATGGATTGCATTTCCATATAGTAACTTTGGTGATCGGTTTTAATTTCCACGAAAGAGCTTTTCCTTTGCAATTGATAAAGTTTATTAACAAAATCCGGTTTGATAAGGCGATGTTTGTGATGCCTTTTTTTTGGCCAGGGATCCGGAAAATAGATATAAACGTTATTTAGCTCTTCCAGGGCAAACACATCTTCTAACAGGCGTGCATTGTATCGAATAGCTCTAGCATTTAGATAATCATTATTTCGGATCCTACGAATACTTTGAATGAGGGGCTTATACTTAAGCTCAACAGCTATAAACAGACGATCAGGATTATTAGCCGTTAAATGGGCAAAAAAGGCTCCTGATCCGGGTCCAATTTCCAAATCCAGCTTTGCAGAAGCAGGAGATTTAAAACCACTTTTCCTCCATTGGCCTTTAAACATAAGACAATCTGTTTCATCAAAGACAAGAGATTTATATTTATTATTATATAAAGCTTTTACATAAGAACTGGGATGGCGAAGAGCTTTGCTTTGGATGAGTTTTTTTTGAGCACCTTTGGACAATTATTCCGCTCCTTTAAGCCCATTTTAATTAAACACATTTTTGAGAATGGAATTGCAGAACTTTTAAACACGATTGAATAACGGAAGAGCTATCCATTCCATGATATTTAAAAACATCTGTAGGGCGTCCACAACGAGAATGTTTTCTCACGGCTAAAGATTCATGGTGAACACCTAAAATAGAACCAATATTATCCAGTAAACCAGGTTCCCCGTCATGCACACTAACTATAGGAGCTTTTGTATTCTGCAAAGCCAAACCCTGCCTTAAATGTTTATAATTATTAATATAAGCCAAATTCCCTAATAGAAGATCAGGACTGGTAACAATAATGAGATTAGCGTAAACACCTTGATGTAAAAGTTCCTTGGAAGCTTCTATAGCTGAAGTGGAAGGAGAACCCATAGAAAAAATATGAACCACATTATCTTCTTCCATGTAATCAGCATAACCTTTGTAATCCAGTAAGTAATAGGCTCCTTTTAATACTTCTTTTCGGACTTGCTTTAAAATAATTTCATCAGCCATACATATTTCCCGACACTCTTCCACAGACGAGGGCAATATTTGATCTTTTGGAGCTAGTAAAATGTTTTGATTTTTCTTAAATTTCTTTTGAGTTTTTAAATAATTCAAAAATTGTTTCTGATCCACCCCTCTCGTCACCGCACGAATAAGCACGCCTGTTCTACCTTCATTATCTCCTGTAAAATGTCTTTGGAAAGCATCTGCAAAAATCCAATCCATTTCCTGAAGAAAAAAAGGCTCCCAAGTGATTTGATTAGGTATTTGAAAATCAGATTTCCATCCATGTTGCGCTCCTTCCGGAGAGAGAGTTACACCGGATGGAGTTCCACACAAAATAAAACCGGAGTTCCAGTAAAGAGCATAAAAATACTGATCCAATGCTCTTTTTATAAAAAAATCATATATAGTCGCTAGGGGTAAAATGGGCACTCCCAGAATATCCCGCATTTTTCCTAAAGCGGCCATACAGGAAATACTATTGGCCTCTGCAATCTCAAAGCGGATGAAACGATCTTCCACTTCCTGATTACTTATCAAATCCGGGCTTTTTTTATCTTCCAAGGCCGTTTTTATTTCTTCTTCTTTAATCCATTCCGGTCCAAACACCTTATGATTCATAGAAGCACCTAGATTAGTGGAAGTCCCTACATCCGGAGACAGAGAATAAATTAAATGAGTCGGCACTTTAAACACTTGCTCTTCTTTATTTAGCGAACCATGCTTTTCATTGGCAATACGAGACATTTTAGCAGACACTTGTCCTAAAAACCATTGTGTATGAGGGTAGCTCATTCGTTGAAAATCTAAAGATAAGCTGTCAGGAAATTTTGATTTAAAAAGCTTTTTAAATTTATTTTGATTTTCCGCTTTTATTTTCTGTTGAGATAGTATTTCACCATATAATTTCTCTTTCCTTTTTTTTAAAAATTTTTCCGGTAGAGAGTTTTTAGAAAAACGAGGAAATTCCTGTTCTTTGTTTTCTATACCCTCTCTGAGTTGATCCAGTTCCGTTTTAGAAATAAGATAAGAATGATTGCCACCCAAACCAGCCATCTGCAACCCCCACCCTTTAATAGTGTGAGCAATAATAAAACTAGGTCGTTTAGAATCCTCCTTACTTTTTTCCATAGCGGAAATTAATGAAGAAAAGTCATGTCCTCCTAAATCTAAAAAAGCTTTTTTTAAATCCACTGCATTAACATTTTGCAAAAAAGTCTTTAGTTTCTTATTTTTTAATAAAGTCTCTTTTAACTCTCCGGCTTCCATAGGAAATAGGGCTTGAAACTCATGATCCTTTAATTCCTCTTCAAGAAAATATTGAAAATCTTTCCCCCCTGATTTTTGAAACATCTCTTGCCGGAAAGAACCATGTTTTACTTGAATAACCTGCCAACCATTTGCCAAAAGCGTTCTTTCAGCTCTTAAAGCATCAGAACCATCCATGATACTTTCATTAACAAAACGATGCCCATCCAAACTTTGTCGATTGTAATCCAAAATCCATGTCAAATTCCCCAATTCCCGTTCTGCCAGGTCCGGCACAGCTTCCATAAGGGAACCTTCTCTAAATTCGGAGTCACCAATAACAGCCCAAAAGTGAGCGGGTGGTACTTGATAACCTTGAATTTTCACTGCTCTGTAAGCTAATGCTAAATAACCCGCTATAACAGGAGGAATCCCGACTGTTCCAGAAGGTAAAAAGTTATAATGATCGGGGTCATAAACGGAGTGGTAGGACTGAAAAGTGTATTCATTATTTTTTGGAAATGCTCTTAAACCTCTCATAGCCTGCTGCGCTTCTTCGGCAGAAAGCGGTTGCAGTTTATTATCCAAAAACAAATCCAGTAAATAATTGTACGCATGATCTGTGGGAGAAGCATGAGGTTTATTGGCAATATGATCATATCCGGATTTAACCACTAGATGTAGAGCACCTAAGATATGCAAGGCGGAAGTACTTGCTGAGCAATGACCCCCTACTTTAGGATCTCCTTTTTCCTGATCCTTTCGATAATTAGCCACATAGATCATTTGATTGAGTATCAAATGAGCTCTTTTAGCAATTTCATTAAGAGTTTTTAGTTCTTCCTTCTTCATCTTGTGTCTTACTCATCGGTATCAAAGGCTTTAATTTTGACTATGCCTGGAAAAAAGATCTGCAAATGAAGAAGGACTAATATACAAATGGAAGCTTTGTTTTATATGAATATAGCCATCCTCCTCCACTAATTCTGGAGGTGGGTTAGGAAAAGGAGCCGCTGAGAGAAAAGCGTGAAGAGCAGCGGTATCAATATTTTCTTCTCCTGAACTTTTAACTACTTGTATGTCCTGTACTTCCCCATTAGGAGAGAGATATACATAAAGACTAGTAGAAAAAAGTCTTTGTTTATTACCATTAAAAATTCCAAGAGATAAAAGTTGTGGTTCTGTCCTAAAGTATTGTGTCCATTGCCAATAAAGTTGTTCTTTCATACGGGAAAAATAAGAATAATAGGTAAATTCTTTTGTATTTAGCAAAGTATGAGAACCAAACTCTATACCTGGTAAAAAGTCCATAGTACGGCTGGCTTTGGCTTGTTTTGATTGTTGAGAAAAGTCTGTCCTATATATTTGACCTATATCCACTTTAAGCGGAGCATTTATTTTTTTTAATAATTCCGGCTCCAAAGAACTAATTTTGCGACTGGAAGTATTGCTTTGTAAATTTATCTTATTTTTTTTTATGGAATGGTTAAGATTTTCTGTTTCCGCCTGATAAAACAGGCCTTTTAACATAGCTTGTGTCTCCTTTTCCACGGCTTTATCCGACTGACTTAAATAAGACGTATGCTTCTTCGGAATGACTTTATTGAATTTTTCTTGACTGACAATTTGCCGATGTGCCGGATACTCTACCAATATGAGACTGTTATCCTCATACTCCTTCTCAGCATCTATTGAAAGAGATTTCCAATTAAGAAAAAATAAAGAGGAGTGAATAAACAATGAACATAAAAAAGCCAGTAAAAAAGGGCTTATTTGTTTTTTTCTGCGACGAAACAAGTGAAAACCTCACTTTTTATATCTTATGAAATTAAAATCTTATCCTAACACAGAAAATAAAGTTTTCATATATCCGGTATAAAATTGTATTATTTATGTATGAAACTAATAGTTTACTCAGCTATAGATGTTGGTCTGGTTAGAAAAAATAATCAAGACAGTATTTTAGTAGATGAAGAAAATGGTCTATTTATTGTAGCAGATGGTATGGGCGGTCACCAAGGGGGTGAGGTGGCTTCCCATTTAGCTGTGCAAACTATTTCAAAAAGAATGAATGATAAAACAAAAAGAACAAATTCTCCAATAAATGATCTAAGACAAGCTTGTACAGAGGCCAATGCAACTATTTATCAGGAGAGCAAGGATAATCTTCAATTAAGGGGTATGGGAACCACTCTATGTATGTTTTTTTTCCCAAATGGGAAAGATCAAAAATCTTATATTGCTAATATTGGAGATTCCAGAATATATATGGAAAAAGAAGATAAAATGTGGCTTTTAACAGAAGATCATAATTTTATAACCACTCAACAGAAAGCCAGTTTTTTATCGGGGGAACCTATGCCGGCACCTTCTTCTGAAGATAATATTCTCACAAAAAGTGTGGGATTTTTTCCTAAAATGGAGCCGGATATTCTTGAAAAAAAATTAGAACCGGGGGAAAAATACCTCATCTGCTCTGATGGACTGAGCGGTTTTGTCCCTTATGAAGAAATTCATGATATTTTAAAAACCTGTGCTTTACAGGATGTACCAGAAGAGTGTATTAAGAAAGCTTTAGAGGCTGGTGGAGGAGATAATATCTCAGTTATAGCTATTGAAGTGCAATAAATTTTTATAAACTGTTTTGAGGGAGATAAATGGGGAAAAACTTCACTATATTTATCAGTTCTGACAATAAAAAAGGATTTTTTAGGGAATACCACGTTTCTAAAACCCAGTTCCACTATGGTATTGGGGGCTTGGTATTTTTAGGTTTATTACTTTGTGCTTTTTTGTTGGATTACTTTTCCGCTTTTTCCTCCCATTTACATTATCAAAACCACCAAGCAGAAAATAAACAGTTAAAATCACAATTAGTTCAAATGCATTTAAAAATGAAACGGTTAAACTCCCGTCTGCATCAGATTGAAGATTTTTCTCATAAAATTAAAGCAATGGCAGGGTTAGAGCCATTTCCTCATTCTACCTTAGCCATGGGACCTTTATCACATACTTCTTTTCCTGATTTATCAGCTGCATTTGATATAAAACACAAAGCACACCACCATTCCAGAACACCTTCCTCACTCCCGAAAACACCCGAGCTTATCAATACCGTACCATCTACCTCCTCCTTAGATTCCATTGTGATATATATAGAGGGTCTGGATAAAAAATCAAAACTAGTACATCAAGACATCCATTTATTAACGGAACAGCTCTACGAAAGAAAAGATATTATGAGTAGTACCCCCAGTATTATGCCTGCCAAAGGTTGGATCAGTTCCCATTTCGGTTATCGCAAATATCCTTTTACAGGAGATGTGTCCCTACACGAAGGAATGGATATTGCCGCTTCTTCCGGCACTCCCGTATATGCCCCGGCAAATGGAAAGATTGTCTTTGCCGGTTATAAACAAGGTTATGGAAAAGTAATAGTAATAGATCATGGCTATGAGCTTTCCACTCTCTACGGACATTTATCTGATATTATGGTGTCTCGTTGGCAAAAAATTGAGCGAGGACAGGTTATAGGTTCTATAGGTAATACCGGTCGTTCTTCCGGTTCTCATCTACACTATGAAGTGCGTATTTCCAATGTTCCGGTAGATCCGGCCAAATATATTTTGAACGAGTTTTTTTAGGATTTGAGATTACAAAAGTCACTATCAGGTAAAAAATCAGGAGGGACCTATGAGTTATGTTAAAGAACTAAAAAAAGAGCTTGCCGCTTATCACTTATTAAAACATCCTTTTTATCAAATGTGGATGGAAGGTACTTTACCTAAAAAATGTTTACAAAATTACGCCTCTCATTACTACCACCATGTCTCTGCTTTCCCTCGCTACATCAGTGCTTTGCATTCTCTATGCGAAAACCAAAATGATCGCAAAGTTCTATTAGAAAATTTAAATGATGAAGAAGGCTCTAAAGGAGAACCTCATCCGGACTTGTGGATGTATTTTGCAGAAGGGTTAGGACTTAATAAAGATCAAGTTAAAGAATCGATTCCTTGTGAAAGTATTCAAAAGTTAATGCACACTTTTTTTTCTCACTGCCGCAGTTCTTATGCAAAAGGTTTATCCGCGCTTTATAGTTACGAATATCAAGTACCGGAAGTAGCGGAAACAAAAATACAAGGTTTGAAAAAACACTATGGTATCACAGATAAAAAAACACTTTTGTTTTTTTTGGTTCATAAAGAAGCAGATATTGAACATAGAGAAGTGATAGAAAAACTGTTAGAAAAACTGCCGGAAAAAGAACAAAAAGAAGCTTTATCTTCAGCAATAGATATTGCAGAAGCCTTGTGGAATTTTCTGACAGAAATGCAGCCGGTTTCTGCTGCTACCGCTTAAAACCCAAAGGGTTTGACTTTTACAAACTCTGAAAAGACTCTGTCCTTGGATATAGCTTAAAAGTAGGCCCTGGGATAAGCATAGGGGTTTAATTTTTTTATTTCAGACAGAGGAGCATAAATTAAATGCATTCCCTTTTGGAGATCAAATCTCTTGTATTACCAGTTTATATTGGACGCACTAAAGAGGAGCGTGACAAATCCCAAGACATTGCCTTTCATATCACTATAGGCTTTACCCAAGCATTAAAAGACGAAAAAACTGACAAAATAGAAAATTCTGTTTGCTACTCTAGAATATGTGAACAAATACAACAACTTATATCTCAAAAACAATTTTCCTTAATTGAAAAATTGGCTTTCGATACTTTTACTACAGTAAAAAAATTATTACCAGCTCCAAAAAAGACAAGAGTTCGTGTATGTGTTCAAAAAGTACACCCGCCAGTCGCCCATCTGAAAGGGGGAGTCTCCTACACCTATGGTGATTTTTTTTAATTTAATCATCCTTAAAAAAGCTAATTATCCCAATTTGAGTCTTTGAATCAAAAAGGAGAAAAAGAATGAAAAAGAAAACAGAAGTATACATTAGCTTGGGTTCCAATTTAGGAGATCGTTTACAAAACCTGGAACAAGCTGTAAGAAATATAAAAAATCGGGGGATTTCTATTATTAAAACTTCTTCTGTATATGAAACACCCGCTTTATTGCCCCCGACAGCTCCCGAAAACTGGAACAAACCTTTTCTAAATACGGTTATAAAAATCCAGTTTGAACAACCCCCTATACAGTTACTACATATTTTAAAAAATATTGAAAAAACACTGGGGCGGGAAAAAACCTTCAAATGGGCCCCTCGGGTAATTGATCTGGATATTTTACTGTTTGGAGAAGAAATAATAAATACTCCTCATTTGAAAATCCCTCATCCGGAATTAACAAAAAGAAATTTTGTTCTTACTCCTTTAAAAGAAGTTAATCCTTACCTTAAAATACCAGGAACAAATAGAACAACCTTAGATTATTTTCGCAAATTAAAAGTTAAAACTCCTACCTTAATGCACATCTTTAATATTACTCCGGATTCTTTTTCTGATGGGGACCAGCTTAACATTGATAGTTTTCAATCCGCTTTAAAAAAAATGCTTGATCATAATGTTCATATTGTGGATTTAGGAGCAGAGTCCACCCGTCCAGGAGCCACTCCGGTATCTCCAAACAAAGAATGGCAAAGGCTAGCACCTTATATTGAAGTTTTTTTCGATTTTTATAAAGATAAATGTTTTCGTCCACGACTGAGTATAGATACGCGCCATCCACAAACAGTTCTAAAGGCTCTTGATAAAGGAGCGGATATTATTAATGATGTGAGTGGTCTTTCCCATGAAATGAAAAAATGCATTAAAGATACAAATATAGAATACATTCTCATGCATAGTTTAACTGTACCGGCGAATCCCAAAAAAACTTTATCAGTAAATACAGATCCTGTAGAAGAAATAAAAAAGTGGCTAAATAAAAAACTAGATATTTTGAATAAACACAATATCCATTTGAATCGTATTATTTTTGATCCAGGAATCGGTTTTGGAAAAACTGCTGAACAATCTTTGGAAATCTTAAAACGCATTGAGGAGTTTTATAGTTTTCCCTTTCGGATTTTAGTAGGACACTCTAGAAAATCATTTATGAAGATATTTTCTTATGACAAACCTCAAGAAAGAGATCCGGAGAGCGCAGGAATATCTCTTTTTTTAGCGGCAAAAGGAGTTGATATCCTTCGTGTACATAAAGCCGGTTTTCACAACTGTGTTTTACGCGGTTTTCTAAACTGCAGTAATATGGAATGAATAGTAGTGATTTTTTATAAATTAATAAAAAGAAAGGATATGTTTTATGAAAATTGAAGCCATTAAAACTAATGTATTCTCAAAAGATATGAATTTAGTGGAATTTATACTTAAGCACACGAAAAATAAACTAAAAGAAAAATCTGTATTATTTGTCACTTCCAAAATTGTGAGCATGGCGGAAGGACGTACCTGTAATAAAAGTAAAATAGATAAACAAACATTAATTAAAAAAGAATGTGAACACTATTTAGGTGAGATTGCTTACGGTTGCCACCTAACCATTCAACAAGGTTTATTGCTTCCCTCTGCCGGCATTGATGAATCTAATTCTTTAAAAGGAGAATATATTTTATACCCGAAAGACCCTTTTTCTTCGGCTGAAACAATCACTCATACTATTAAAAAGCAACTATCTTTAAAAAATTTCGGCCTTGTGCTCACGGATTCCCGCACTTTACCTTTACGTCAAGGAGTAGTAGGAGTAGCTTTAGCTTATAGTGGATTTAAAGCTATTAAAAATCTTATCGGACAACAAGATCTTTTTGGACGACCTCTAAAAATGACTAGAATAAATAAAGTGGATGCACTAGCCGCTTCAGCCGTTTTATTAATGGGGGAAGGAGCGGAACAATGCCCTTTAGCAATAGCTGATGAAGTTCCCCTGGAATTTACAGATAAAACAGATCCTTCCGAATTAAAGATTTCTATTGAAGAAGATCTTTATAACCCCCTATACCGTGATCGGATTCTTACTTAAGGTATTTAAAACCAAACAATGTAAAATTTATATACTTTATGAAAAAAACAACCAAATATTGTCAATTCTGTCGACAGATTTCCAGGTACTGTTGCACCACGCTTTTTAACCCCTGATAAAGAGATTCACAGATTAGAGCATGACCAATAGACACTTCTTTTATTTGAGGAATATTTTTTAACAGCCATGACAAATTATTTAAATTGAGATCGTGACCGGCATTTATTTCCACTCCTTGTTCAGTCAGTTTTTCAGCTACTTCTCTATAGACCTGGGTCACAGAATCTTTTTGATCTGTAGAGTAAGATGAAGCGTAAACTTCCGTGTAAAGTTCCACTCTTTCCAACATCAAAGCACTAAGCGCATCTCTTTCTTTTTTTGTAAGAGTGAAAGGATCTATAAATAAAGAGACACGAATCTTGTTTTTCTTTAAAGCGACTACAACTGATTTTAAAAAATCAAAATGTTCACATACTCTCCATCCGGCATTAGAGGTTAAAACAACAGGTGGATCCGGTACTAAAGTACATTGTTCGGGTTGAACTTCCTCCATAAGTTGTAAAAAGTCAGCACTAGGATAACCTTCTACATTGAACTCCACTTCCTTCTGATTTTTCAAAAATTTTTTAATCTGTTTTACGTCTTCATAGAGAATATGGCGACCATCAGGGCGAGGATGCACAGTAATGCCTTTTACACCAAAATCAATGAGTTTCCCCACAACATCTATCAAATCCGGTTGATTTTTTCCTCTAGAGTTACGAAGAGTGGCAATTTTATTGACATTGACACTAAGCCTAGTCATAAATTCCTTTCATTTGACAGGATTTTAACACAATTTTAATAAAATTTTAGTTTTATTTGGTGTAGTTTCAAAACAGTTAGAACATATTTATTAACAGGAATACCACTTTATCCTAATTAGCCTTACAGGAAAATTAAAAAGATGGCTTGTGTTGTGCGGTTTGTTTATTTGATTTTCATTGTAGCTTGTTTGTCTTTAACATTTTCGTACGGAAAAGTACCACCTAAAAATTACCGATTAAAAAAACCATTACTGATTAACGGAGCTGGCGCCTCTTTTCCTTATATTTTATATTCTAAGTGGTTTTTAGAATACAGAAAAGTAAATCCAATGATCATGATTAATTACCGCTCTATTGGCAGTGGTGGAGGAATTCGCCAGTTTCTCACAGGTACTTTAGATTTTGGAGCCACTGATGTTCCTATGCTAAAAGAACAAATACAAAAGTCCAAAAAGAAAATTTTGCATTTACCTACAACCTTGGGCGCCGTTGTAGTGAGTTATAATCTTCCAACATTAAAAAATAAAAATCTTCGCTTAACAGCACCGCTTTTAGTGGATATCTATATGGGTAAAATCAAAAAATGGAACCATAAAAAAATAAGTGAAATTAATCCAACACTTTCTCTTCCTGATCAAAATATTGTTCCGGTATATAGAGCTGACGGCAGCGGCACAACAGCAGTCTTTGCTGAATATCTCGTACAGTTTTCGGAAGAATGGCTTAATAAAATGGGCAAAGGAAAATCCATTAATTGGATAACAGGCGTGGGCGGTAAAGGAAATGAAGGCGTTATGGGGCTTATTAAAAAAATTCCTGGAGCTATTGGTTATATAGCTATGAGTTATGCGGTTAACCGTACATTACCTACAGCGGAAATACAAAATAAATCAGGACATTTTGTTAAAGCCAGTACAGATACTGTTAAAACTTCAGCACAACAGATGCTTAAAAAAACAAATGACTTATTTCAACCTCTTGTTACAGCTAAAGGGCCAAATGTATATCCTCTGTCCGCTTATACTTACCTATTGGTATATGAAGAAATGTTGTCTGACAAAGGAAAAGCTCTTGTACAATTTTTGGATTGGTCTATGGATACAGGACAGAGTTTTTGTGAAAAACTTCACTATATACCTCTTCCTAAAATAGTTATAGAAAAAGTAAAAAATAAAGTACGATCTATTAAAGTTACTAATGATGATAAAAAAACTTAACCCGGTTTTTGTTTTTTCTTTTCTAAAAAGAAAAGAAAGAAAAAAAGACATTCATATTCAGGATCGTCTTTTTTACTTTTTTCTTAAAGGTTTATCCTGGTCTCTCATTTTCCTGTTTTTTTATATGCTATTTATTATTTTTCAAATGTCCTGGCCCGCTTTTGCAAACTTTGGAATGAAATTTTTTATTAATGCGGACTGGAATAGTTGGACAAAAAGTTTTGGTGCTTTGTCATTAATTTACGGCACAGCTGTTTCTTCCATACTAGCTTTGATTTTAGCTGTACCGATCAGTGTAGGTGTCGCTCTTTTTTTAAGTGAATTAGCTCCTAATTGGTTGGCAAAACCCCTTAGTTTTATTGTGGAAATGTTAGCAGCAGTTCCTTCTATTGTATATGGCTTGTGGGGACTGTTTGTTTTAGCCCCCTTTTTAAGAGATTATATTCAATCTTTTTTATCTAAATATTTCTCTTTTTTGCCTTTATTTCAAGGGACCTACTATGGAGTAGGTATGATGTGTGGAGGAGTTATTTTAGCCATTATGATTATTCCCACCATTTCCTCTGTTTGCAGAGAGGTTTTTCGGACTATTCCTGAATCCAATAGAGAAGCTGTTCTGGGTCTTGGTACCACCCGATGGGAAATGTTGAAAATAGCTGTACTAAAAGCAAGTTCCACAGGAATTATCGGGGCAAGTATTATGGGTTTAGGAAGAGCATTAGGGGAAACAATGGCCGTTACAATGGTTATAGGTAATGCCACAGCTATTAAAGCTTCTTTATTTGAACCTGCTCAAACAATGGCCAGCATCTTAGCTAATCAATATGCAGAAGCTGATAATGAGCTGCATTTAGCTTCACTAACAGCCGTGGGATTTTCTTTGTTTTGCCTTTCCCTTGTTATTAACATTTTAGCTTTAATTTTAGTTTGGAGGATGGATAGAAAATTCCATCCGATAAGAAATAAAAAATAATATTTAAACTAAAAAAGAAATAAACAAAACAGGAAAATATTTCATGTCTGCAAAAGACAACTTATCTATAAAAAACAAAAGACTTATCATGTCTTTTTCTTTAAGAGATCGATGGAGAAAATGGTTTAATTTTCTTATGATAGGTCATTTATTTTTTTTAAGTTTACTGGCAGCTATTCCTTTTTTATTCATAGTGTATTATGTACTGGAAAAAGGAGTTTCTGCAATTAACTGGGATTTTCTTACTCAATTACCAACATCTCCGGGAGAAAAAGGCGGTGGAATGTCAAACGCACTGATTGGAAGTGCAATAGTAGTAGGTATGGCCAGCTTTATAGGTGTTCCTTATGGTATGGGAATAGGTGTTTATTTAAACGAATAGAAACACACTAAAACTTCTAAAATCCTTCGTTTTGTAATAGATTTATTAATTAGCGCTCCCTCTATTGTTGTAGGTATTTTTATTTATGGAGTTATTGTTACTAGATATGGTTTTTCTTCTTATGCCGGTTCGGCAGCGCTTATGTTAATCATGCTTCCTGTGGTAGCCCGTGGAACAGAAGAAATTTTAAAAATGGTACCTAATCATATTCGTGAAGCCGGCCTAGCTCTAGGTATTCCAAGATGGAAAGTGATTCTGTATATTCTCATTCCTGGTGTTGCGAGTATGCTTGTAACAGTATTAATGCTTTCTATTGCACGCATTGCAGGGGAAACCGCTCCACTTTTATTTACTTCTTTAGGTAATCAATACCATATTAGAAATTTGAACGAACCCATTGCCACGTTACCAGTTCAAATATATGAATTTTCAAAAAGTGGTTTTGAGCAAATGGAGAACCAAGCTTGGGCAGGAGCTATGGTTTTGGTACTTTTTATATTTTTTATTAATTTTTTTACCAGAATCAGTTTATTTTTCTACAAGAAAGATAGAGTAAAAAAAAAATTTAAATAAAATGGAGAAACAGTGGAAAAGTTACTTGTAAAAGTTCAAAATTTAAGTGCTGGTTTTTTTTCTACAATTGTTTTAAAAGAAATCAACTTGGAGATTCCCGCCCACAAGGTAGTGGCTTTAATTGGCCCTTCCGGCTGTGGGAAGTCCACTTTTTTACGTTGTCTGAACCGTATGCATGAAGAAGTGCCAGGAGCGGAAGTAAAAGGTCAAATTTTATTGGAAGATCAGAATATTTATGATAAATTTATTGATCCAGTTTTAGTACGAAGAAAAGTGGGTATGGTATTTCAAAAGCCAAACCCTTTCCCAGGCTTAAGTATTTTTGACAATGTGGCCGTAGGACTTAAACTGATGGGGGTAAAAAAGAAAGTTTTATATGAAAGAGTGGAAACTTCTCTTAAACAAGCAGCTCTTTGGGATGAAGTAAAGGATATTCTCAAACGACAAGGGACTTCTCTATCTGGTGGACAGCAACAACGATTATGTATTGCTCGAGCTTTAGCAATTAACCCTTCTGTTGTTTTAATGGACGAACCTACTTCCGCTTTAGATCCTATATCCACATCCCGTATCGAAAATTTAATTCGACGACTTAAAGAGCAAGTCACAGTTATTATTGTTACCCATAATATGCAACAAGCTTCCCGTATTTCAGACAAAACGGCTTTTTTGCTGTCCGGAGAGTTAGTAGAATATGAGAAAACATCAAAGATATTCACTAATCCATCTGAAAGAAAAACAGAGGCTTATATCACCGGACGATTCGGTTGAACTGTATTTACTAAAGAAAGTTATTTATGAAAAAAGTACAAAACAAATTAGATGAACGTTTGAATTATATTCGTTCTTTGATTTTAAATATGGGAGTTTTTGTAGAAAAAACTATTTCCAGCTCCTGCGATATTTTACTAAATAAAGATATTCATCATGATATTATGTATGAATTAGGAAAACAGGAAGAGGAAATTAATACTCTACAAATAAAAGTGTCTCGTGTTTGTTTTAAAATTCTAGCTCGGGAATCTCCTGTAGCGGGAGATCTTCGTCTTATTTTAGCGATTGTTAATACTAATACAGACTTAGAACGAATGGGTGATTTGGCGTTTAATATTGCCGGTCGAGCAAAATCTGTGAAAAAAGACCCTATATTGAATGAAATTATTAGTTTATTTGAAGCTATGTTCGCTCAAGTGAGTAAAATGGTGCATAAGTCTTTGGATGCTTTTGTAGCAGAAGATGAGAGATTAGCTAGAAAAATTCTTATTCAAGATGATATCGTTGATCAAACAAGAAATAAAATTCGTACAGGATTGGAAGAAATTACTGTCTCCCATAATCATTTAATAAAACCTTGTATTGATCTTATTATTATAGCCGGGGAGTTGGAAAGGATTGCTGATCATGCAACTAATATAGCAGAGGAAGTCATTTTCCTTAAAACGGGTGATGATATTCGACACCAAGATATTCCTAACGAAAGGTCAGAAAATGAGTGAAACATTTTTACATTCTATATTGGTGGTAGAAGATGAGTTAGACATTCAAAATTTAATGTGCTTACATTTATCCCGCGAAGGCTATCACGTTAGTTCCGCTCAAACCGGAAAAGAAGCTTATAATATGCTCTCTGAACATTCCTACCAATTAGTTATATTAGATTGGATGATTCCGGACATTAGCGGATTAGAACTGTTAAAATGGATGAGAAATACCAGTTCCAATTGTAAAAATGTTCCTGTTTTATTTGTAACCGCTAAATCAGATCCGGAAGATATTGTTCACGGCCTGGAAGTGGGGGCAGATGATTATATTACAAAGCCTTTCGATTTCACTGTATTTAAAGCCCGTGTGAAAAATCTGATAAGGAGACTGGGTTTCATAGATACTTTAAACAAATCGGAAAACAAGCAAGAATTAAAATATCAACTAGGAGACCTAGTTGTAGATACCGGCGCTCATAAAGTATTTATTGATGGAGATGAGATCACCTTAACATTTTCAGAATTTCGTCTACTAGAAACTCTACTCAGAAACCAAGGCAAAGCACTTTCTAGACAACAAATGATTAGCTTTATTCAGGGAGAAGATATCAATGTAACAGGCCGAACAGTAGATACTCATATATCCATTTTAAGAAAAAAACTAGGACAGTATGGCCGCTTTATTGAAACGGTCAGAGGTATAGGTTATCGCATTGGATTCATCTAATATGAGTATTTTATTTCTTTTAGGTATTTTGTGTTTTAGTATCGGCTCCCTTTGTTTTTATATTCCTCTTAGAAATTTGAAAAGAAAAATAGCTAGACTGGTGACCGCATCCATTGATTCTTCAATGATTAAAACACAGTTGGACATAACCACCCAATTGCAAAACTACATCACACAGTTTGAAAATAAAATCAAAAATCAATCGGAACAAATTTCCTTTTTGAAAAAAAAAATAGACAATATCACTGCTATAACACAAGAAGCTATCATCATTTTAGATGATCAAGGTAAACTTCTTTTCCACAACCCTCAAAGTCGTGATGTTTTTTATCTGGAAGAACACAAAAAAACTCACTATCTAAATGCAATAGTGCGCTCTCCGGATGTAATAGATATTTTTAAACAATGCTTAAACACAAATCAGATTATTAAAAAAGAATGTGTATTTAGAAAAAAAAATCAATATCTCATAAGTAATTTTCAAGTAACTGCCGTGCCAATCAACCATAAAGAATTTAAAAATGTAATATGTTTTTTCTACGATCAAACTAATATCAAAGAATCACAACAGGCACACATTGATTTTGTATCTAACGTATCTCATGAACTAAAAACCCCTCTCACTTCCATCCATGGATATGTGGAAATGCTTATTCATGATTTATCACAAAAGAAATTTGATCAATTTAAAAATTTTTTACAAGTCTTATTAAGAAACTGTAAAAGAATGAGTAACTTGGTAAATGATCTGCTTAGCCTATCCAATCTTGCCTCCCAAACCTACTTGGAAAAAAAAAGACTTAGCACAAAAGAAATCACCAGCCAGGTTATTGAACAGGGAGAATCTTTTGACCATAAACTGCATTTCTTTTTCTCTGCTCCTTATGTGATGGCAAATCCCAGATGGGTGGAGATTGTATTATATAATCTAGTGGATAATGCCTGTCGTCACACACCAGCAGAATGTGATGTATACATTCGCTGGGAAAAAATGAAAGATCGCGTAGTGCTTAAAGTAATAGACAGTGGAGAAGGTATTCCGGAAAAATATAGGCATAGAATATTTGAACGATTTTTCAGAATAGATTCCGCGCGTTCCAGAAAAAAAGGAGGTACGGGAGTAGGTTTATCTTTAGTGAAACAATCTATGGAGAAACATGGGGGCTGCGTTCGGGCTATTCCCTCGGCCTCTGGTGGTACCGAATTTATCTGTGAATTCCCCAATGCTTGATGATTTTCCTATTATACTCAGTCAAAAAATAACATCTCATTTTCAATTACTTTCCTGGCTGATAAAAGGAGAAAGAGCTTTTAAAATTTCTGTTTTTGGATTTTTTACATAATCAATCAAAGTGGCACCAGATGAGGTTTTATGTCCTCCGCCATGAAATATTTCAGCTAGTTTTAACATATCCAAACTTTTACTTCTAAAACTGAGTTTATATGTATTATCTGATAAGTTAATGATTAAGATAGACACTTGAGTGGAATTTACCGCCAAAGTCATATCTAAAAAATCGCAAGCATCCTCTATGTTCAAATTACTTTCATCCAATTTTTTCTTGGATATTTCCAAAACAGCTACTTTGTTTTGATGAAAGTACTCTGTTTGTTTAATACTTTGAGAAAGTAGATTTATTTTTTCTAATGAAGTAATACCGAATAAATAATTGTAAATACGCTCATTATCTTTAATATAATTACACAAATCAGCACAGATCGCATGAGATATTCCGGAATTTTTAATAAAGTGAAATTTTTGAGTATCAAAAACAATACTTGTATAAAGAGCTGTAGCTATCTGCGTGTTCATAACTACACCCATCTCTTTTAACAAGAAATAACACATTTGGCCAGTGCTAGCAGCGGTTGTATCTATTATAGATTGTTCAGAAGGTTTAGGTCCGTTTTTTAGAATAGGATGATGATCAACATAAATAATTTCTTGGCATTTTTTCTTCAATTCTTCATACAGTGGCTGAATTCTTCGACTGTCATTAGTGTCAAATACTAGAGCCACTTCCACCGGTTCAATCGGACTTTTTAATTGATCAAATCTTTCTATATATTTGTCAGGTGAAAGAAAGTGGTACTTACTTGAAATTTTATCTATAATAATAGAACGAGTTGGTTTTTTTATTGTATGAAGGGCATGGTGAAAAGCTAGAAGAGAGCCCAAACCATCTCCATCACACATTTTATGGGTAGTTAATATAAAACTCTTTGTTGCGACAATTTTATGAGCTAATTTCTTAAAACTGGGCTGCACAGAAGACATAATCACCTCTTAATTATCAGAAATCATAAGCTTTTTGCTTTATTTCATAAGATTTAAGATACTTCTTGTAATTATATTCAGTATTTGCTGTTTTTATCAATCAACAATAACACAAAATTTAATCATCAATATTTCATTATATACTGCAAAGGAAGTACCTAAATTGCTGTTTTTATTAACTATTTAATTAGTAACACTCAATCTGTTACTATGCAAAAGGGATTTTAGAAGATTCTATTTTAGAATGAACTGCCTGAGTTTGAATATTCCAATTCATAGGCAAGCTGCTTCAAAAAATGAGTCTAATTGAGGATATACGCAATATTTGAGAACAGAATAAAACAAAAAAACCAATAATTATCAATATTTAAAAAATAATTCAAAAAAAGACACCCTTTTTGTTCTTTCCATCTTGCCTTGATATAATTTTTTAATAGTATAGAGGGCTTTATTACTCTATTTGGAAGTTCATTGAAACTGATTTCCAGATAAGAAGAGATTTAATTGTAATGAAGATCAAAAATGTAGAGAGGAATAAAGGGAATGTCTGAAAGTAGAAAACCTATGACTTTGAACGGCAAAGTTCTATTAGAAGCAGAATTAAAACATCTTGTGGAAGTAGAGCGCCCTAATATTATTGCAGCTATAGAAACAGCTCGTGGTCACGGAGATTTAAGTGAGAACGCAGATTATTCAGCAGCTAAAGAGCGACAGGCCCACATTGAAGGACGTATCGCTACTATTAGTGATACTCTCAGCAACGCTGAAGTGGTAAATACCTCTCAAATCAACTCAAATAAAATAACTTTTGGTGCCCATGTGCATATAGAAGATGAAGAAACAGGTCAAAAAAAACATTATCAAATAGTTGGTGAGGATGAAGCAGACGTTAGTCAGGGAAAAATTTCTATTAACTCTCCACTGGCACGTAGCCTTATTGGACGAAAAAAAGGAGAAGAATTTGAATTCCAAAGTCCAGCAGCCGGAGAAAAGATTTATCATATTTTAAAGTTCTATTTTAAATAAAATTATCTTTACTTATAAAACCTCTAAAATGATTAAATGAAACCATTATTGTTTTCGTTTTCAATCGCATGAGAAACAATGCATTAAATTTAAAAAGAATGAGAAGACAACATACTACCTTTTATGACGATCCATTCTCTCAATAATAAAGAAAAACTAAAACAAGCATAAAGGACATAAAAAAGAAGTGACAGCACTCTGGTCTTTCATTTAAGACATCTTAGTAAAAGAATGGAGAGTGCAAGTGAAACAAAGTTTTTGGTTAAAATTATCCGCCATTTTATTAATAGGTACTCTATGTTTTTGTTTTTCCATAGCTTGGTTTTTTTCTGTTCATCACGCTCACCGTCTTAATGTTCAAAGCCAGTTACATCTATCTGAACAATTTTCTGTTTTATATAAACATATTAACTCTTATGTAAAAAAAACGACCACGCCTTCTTTTTCTCGAATACAAAAGATCATTTCTATTTATTCCGATAAAACATCTTCTAAATCTTCCTTCTTCCTCATTAATGAATCAGGAGTTTTTGTGGTACATTCCAAAGCGAATTACAAAAAAACTTATCTACCAAAAACATCCCCTCTTTACGCTTTTATAAAAAAATATCCGGCAGGATGGGGGCCTGTTTCCCGATTGAACCGTTTTAATTCTCTAATAAGTGTTGCTCGTCCGATTACTATTTCTTCTGTAAAATATCTAGTAATTATCAGTCACCCATCTGAACAACCTTTATATTTATTTTTATCTTACTTTAAATGGATATTATTGTTTAGTTTTATGGCTTTTATCTTTCTGTTTTTACTGATATTTTTGTACTTAAGATCTTTTGCACAAGCAGCGCATTTTCTATTTCATCTCTTTGGAGACAAATATACAATAGAACAAAAAAAAGTATTTTCTGATCTAGCTCACACTAATAACTTTTATTTAAAAAAAATCCAACCGGCGCTGACTATGCTATTTCAAGAAGTGCAAAAAAAGAAAAAACAAAGTAGCTCACATTTAGAAGTTTCGTTTTTTGACCTCATTGAAAAAATTATACACCAAAGTCAACTGTTTTACCCTAATTTACAAATACACAAGGAATTAAATGCGGATATAAACCTACCGGTTTTTTCTGATCTTTTTTTTCAATCCCTTTGGGAGTTGGTTAAAAATGCTGTTCAAGCTCATACAGCGACTCAGGTAACTTCTTCAAAAAATAATATCTCTCAGCCATTTAAAAAAAATGCAATTACTATTCGCACTTTTAAAAAACAAAATACATGGTTTTGCTGTGAAGTGGAAGACAAAGGCCCTGGAATGAACAAAACTACAATGAAACAAGCTACTCAATTATACTTTACAACAAAAACTCAAGCTACCGGTCTAGGACTTTCTTTTGTGCAGTCTGTTTTATCCCGCATCGGAGGAATAATGAAATTACAATCTTCTGAAAATGAAGGTTTAAAGGTTTCTCTCTTTATACCATTAGATTACATAAACTATATTCATAATCTTAAAACATCTTCTCAAAAAAAACACAGAGAAATTTGTTCAACCGCCCCGGAATCTGAAGAGAGTTTACATTTGGATGCATCCAGATAATAAGAAAATCTTTCTAATCAAGGTAGTGCATCAACAATTAGGGAACCTGAAGAATATGGTAGATAGAGAAAAAAAACAAAGTACGAGTATTCATTTTATAGAATGGATACGAGAATTAAAAAAACAGAATTCTTTTTCTGCGGCTATAGAGTTTTTTATCAAAACCGCGGATTATCCTGTATTGTATTTTGAATACCAATCCACTCAAGATTGGTTATCTTTAAAACACAGTTGTCACACTCCTATAGCCAATCAATCCTTATGTTTTCGTTTACATGAATCAGATGCTTCTTATGAACCAACCCAGTTATACAATCCAAAAGAAATACCCCTATTTCATTCTCAAGTTCAAAAGCTCATGGGCACCAATGAATATAAGTGCTTTCCACTTGTATTTAATAAAAAAATAATAGCTATATTTACATGGGTGTCGGATTCTTTAATAGTCAAAGATCAATTATTTATTTTAAATAACTATGTAAAAGATTTTTTATGGAAAGAAAAGTGGGAGAAAGAAAACAGTCGGGATGAATTAATAGGCTGTTTAAACGGTAAATTTTTTTTAAAAGAATTGTTTGTTGAATTTTCCAGAGCACGTCGTCTTCAGTTACCTTTAAGTCTTATTTTACTAAAATTGGATCAACTGAATATTTTGAAATCCACTTATGGAATTTATAAACCGGAAATATTCATAAAAACTCTAGCAAATAATTTAATAACAGACAGCCGAGCCTATGATATTTTCGGCTTTTGGCCACAGGAGGGACACTTAGGTATTATTCTCCCCCATACAACAGAAAGAGGAGCTGGTATAAAAGCGGAAAAAATCAGATGGTCCGTACAGTCTTCTGATTTTTCTAAAGTATTCCCCTTACATCCCCGTCTTACATTAAGCCTGGCTTTAGCGGAATACCCTCGCGTGAGTCGTTCTGCAGATAGTTTATTTCGTTCTACTTTAAAAGCTTTATCTTTTGCCCTATGTGAATGCGGAGGAAATATGACAACTGTAGCCACTCCTACTGTTGGGTTTAAACCGGATTTTTCCATTTCTCAAGAGGAAATACACCACTTAAGGGATTTGACCTGATGAGAGCTTTTCTGGAAGTGGATATTCAAGCTTTGAGTAAAAACATAAAGACTTTATTGGATCTATCAGGTCATGACTGTTTTTTTTGTCCAATGATTAAAGCCAATGCTTACGGTCACGGTGCTTTGACCGTAGCAAAAACACTCCAATTAGCCGAGGTAAAAAAATTAGGAGTAGTGTCTGTTGAAGAAGCTTTGCAATTAAAAGATTTCTCAAAAGAAATGGAGATTTATATTTTCGGCCCTTTTGAAAAAACACAGATTGATATTATCACTTCTTACTCTTTTATTCCTGTAGTAGGACAGTGGGAGGATTTAAATAACTTATCTAGCTTAATAAAAAAAGAAACACCTATTCACATAAAATTCAATTTGGGAATGAATCGATTAGGTTTTCAAATTTCTGAAGTGTCCACCCTCATTGATTATATTAAACACTCCCCTTTTTTAAAATTAACCGGTATTTGTTCCCATTTGAATGAAGGAGAAACAGCTGGTTTGGGAGAAAAACACTCAACAGCCCAACAGATTAATGCATTTAAAAGTATTTGTTATCGATTTAAAGAAGCTTTTTCGGATCAAGTTTTACATTATCATTTATTAAATAGTGCCGGCGCCTGGGCACTTTGGAGTCATTCTATAATGGATTCCACTTTAGGTTTTCGTCCGGGAATTTCTTTATATGGTATTAAAACCCCTGTGGTTT
>JANQSX010000180.1 GCA_028279085.1 Bdellovibrionales bacterium | reverse complement strand
GTGAGTGATACTATTGGGGCGGCGGTTTATACGGATGTGCTTCGTCTAATGGAGCTTTTGCAAAAAAAAATATCTGTTAAAAAAGTGGCTTTGCATTTCCATGATACTCGTGGGATGGCTTTAGCGAATGTGGCTGCGGGGTTGGAAAGCGGAGTGAGAGTGTTTGATTCCAGTATTGGAGGGTTGGGAGGTTGCCCTTATGCTCCTGGTGCCAGTGGTAATGTAGCCACGGAAGATTTAACTTATATGTTGGAAAAAATGAAGTTTCAAACCGGAGTGCAAATACCCCAGTTGGTAAAAACAACTCACTTTCTTGAAAAAAAAATCAACCGCTTGCTACCATCAAAATTATCCGCTTCCGGTTTATATAATTGAAAAACCTTTTAAATTATTTAAACAAGAGGAGAGTAAATTGACTTTTTTAGTAAAAATTTGTAGTTTCTTTAAAAGTTGCATTAATAATTATATAATATGAATTGAGCGGAAAAAACACAATACTCTTGTTTCATTAATAATTACTATTTTTTGATATAGGAAAGGAAAAAGTATGTATTCAAAGGAAAATCCGGCCGGATTAAAAGGGATTGATTTTATTGAATATAGCAGCCCTCATCCTGAAAAGTTAGCTCAGCTTTGGGAATCTATGGGTTTTATTCGTAAAGGGCGGCACAAGAAAAAACAAGTAGATTTATTTTTACAAGGGTATACTTATTTTATTTTAAATGAGGAAAAAGATACTTTTGCTAAAAGTTTTTCCGAACAACATGGCCCGTCTGTTTGTGCTTTAGCTTTTCGTGTGCATTCCGCTAAAAAAGCTTTTGATTTAGCTTGTGCCAAAGAAGCAAAATCGGTGCCGGCGGATAAACAAAGTCATAGTTTTCCGGCTATATACGGAGTGGGTGATTCTATTATTTATTTTGTAGAAGAAGGGGTTTCTCATTTTGAAAAAGAGTTTAATTTTTTAGAAAATACAGAAGGCTCTGCCGGGCTGCTTTCCGTGGATCATTTAACACATAATGTGCCTACGGGGGATATGCAAAAGTGGTGTGATTTTTATCAGGAAATTTTTAATTTTACGGAAAGACGCTATTTTGATATTCAGGGCAGTAAGACCGGTCTTATCTCAAAAGTGATGCGCTCTCCTTGTAACACTATTACTATTCCTATCAATGAGCCGGCGGAAGGGGAAAAAGGAAAAAAGTCCCAAATTCAGGAGTTTTTGGAAGAATATAAGGGTTCCGGTATTCAACATATTGCTCTTACCACTAAGAACATTGTGGATTCGGTGGAAAAATTAAGATCTTCCGGTATAGATTTTTTAGATGTGCCGGATACCTACTATGAAGAGCTTCCAAACAGAGTGCCACAAATAAAAGAAAATTTAGAAGATCTAAAACAAAATAAGATTTTAGCGGATGGAGATGAAACCGGTTATCTTCTGCAGATTTTTACTAAAAATGTGATAGGACCTGTGTTTTATGAAGTGATTAACAGACAGGGCCATGATGGTTTTGGAGAGGGAAACTTTCAGGCTCTCTTTGATGCTATTGAAAGAGATCAAGAAAAAAGAGGGTATTTGAATTAGGGTTTTTTGAAAAAGTAAAAAAGGATAGGGCTTTACGAATAGAACGGCCCTAATTAAAATAATGCATCATTATTCACAAGGAAAAGTCCATTCTCAGGCTCATAAAGGTATCAAGGAAGATTGCTATGAAGAAGAACAGGGGCGTGATGGTTTTTACGGACCGGTTTCTCACTTGGTAAAAAAAGCACCTAGTCCCCGATGGAAAAACATCACAGGTTCCCTGAAACCCAGAATGTATAATTTAAATCAGCTTCCTCAATCTTCAAGTAGTTGGCAGAAGTTACTTTATAATGCGTTTGTTGAAATTTATTACTTAAGGCAAAAAAAATCTCAAAATCTAAAGACAATAAAAGGATTTAGAAATGCTAATGGAGATTTAATATATTTCTGCCATAAAGGGAAAGGGGAGATTTTTACTGAATACGGCCTTTTGTCTTTTTATAAAGGTTGTTACATTGTGATTCCTAAGTGTTTGGTTCATTCTTTTATCTTCCAAGAAGACTCTGAGTTTTTTGTGATTGAAAGTTTATCCGGTTACTTTAAAGAGCCGGAAAGAGGAATGCTAGGCAAACACGCCGTATATGACATTCAAGGTTTACAAAAACCGAATCTATCTCTTCAACAGCAAAGGCAAAAGGAATTAAGTTTAAATATTCGGGAAATGGATGTTAAAAAAGCAGGAGAGATCACTACTTTTTCCTACGATAGTGATATTTATGATGTAGTTGGCTGGAAAGGGAATCTCTTTCCTTTCATCTTGGATATTAAAAATATTATGCCGGTAATGAGTCACCGTGCACATCTTCCGCCTAGTGTGCACACCACTTTTTTAGCTCCTGAGTTTGTAGTATGTTCTTTCGTCCCTCGCCCTTTGGAATCCGATTCAGATAGTTTGAAAATTCCTTTTTATCATCAGAATATAGACTATGATGAGGTGCTTTTTTATCATGCCGGAGATTTTTTTAGTCGTGACAATTTAGAAAGTGGTATGATGAGCTTACATCCATGTGGTTTTCCACATGGCCCGCATCCTAAAGCTTTTCAATCGGTAAAAGAAAAAACTAAGACAGATGAATATGCGGTAATGGTGGACTCCCGTCATCCGTTTAAAACAGATGAAAACCTTTCTTCCATGGAGCTTAAAGATTATTGGAAATCCTGGCAGGGATAACGTGGTGTTATCTCCTAGACAGGCCATGCAATTGGCTATTAAAGAAGCTGAAAAAGGCTTTGGTTTTGTGGAGCCTAATCCACCAGTAGGTTGTGTGATTTTAGATTCGGAATATAGGTTTTTATCTTCCGGTTTTCATGCTAAATATGGCGGTGATCATGCTGAAGTTTCGGCCCTCAAAAAAATAAAAGACAAAAGCCGACTCAAAGGTGGGCATGTTTTTATTACTTTAGAACCTTGTCATCATAAAGGGAAAACTCCTCCCTGTTCATTGGAGCTTGCGAAATATCCTATTCAGTCTCTTACTTATGGTACAGAAGAGCCTTTCACTAATAAAAAGGGACTGAATTATTTATGTGAAAAGGGGATAGATATTGTACGTAGTATTGATTTTCAAAAGGAGCTAGAGGCTTTGGTCGCCCCTTTTAAGTTTGCTACTCTCAATAAAAAATCTTTTGTGAGTCTTAAAATAGCCTCCAGTCTGGATGGGACAACGGCATTGGAAACAGGAGAAAGTCAATGGATCACAGGAGAGTCAGCCAGAAAACATGCGCACTTTTTAAGAGCTAGATACTCAGCCATTTTAATAGGGTTCAATACTTTGCTAAAAGATAATCCTCAACTTAATATTCGCGTAGAGCCTTTTAAGAAAAAAAAGAACAAAGTGGTTATTTTGGATCCGGAAGGAAAAAGCTTTTCTTTTTTACTTCAGTCTAATTTGTTAAAGGTACGGGCATTAGAGGATGTAATAGTTTGTTGTTTGGATAAGGTAAAAAAGAATACATTGGGAATAAACCAGTTGTCCCTTCCTTTCACTTCGTCACATTCTAAGTCAGTGAATATAAAACACAGATTTTCGTTGTCTCCCCTGTTGGAAATTTTGTACCGAGAAGAGCAGATACAATCTGTTTTAGTGGAAGGTGGTGCTTTTTGTTGGTCTGAGTTTTTAAGACAAAAAGCCGCCCAAAAGCTTTATCTATATATGGCTCCCAAAATTATAGGGAAGGGCTTAAGATGGTCCGATCATTTTAAAATTGGGAATCTTTCCCAAAGTATCAATCTTCAATCTTTAAAAATTATTCCTATAGAAGATGATTATCTGTTAGAAGTTTCTTTTTAATTTTTGATCTTACTTTGACTTGGGAGATAAACACTCACTCTTATTAAATTAAATACAAAAATTTTGTCAGTAACAGTAAAGAAAGAGTGAAAGCATATATGTTATCTTTTAGTAAATTGGGTGCTTTTTCTAGCTTTATGAAGACCGGCTTTTTTCCGTTCCACCATTCGGGAATCTCTTGTTAGCATACCGGCTTTTTTTAAGACAGAGCGATGATCGGGTAAATATTCAACAAGAGCACGGGCTAGACCGTGACGAATAGCTTCGGATTGGCCGGTAATGCCACCGCCTTTAACAGTAATATAAAGATCCACAGAATTATTTTCTTGAGTAAGGTGCAGAGGTTTTAAAGCTTCTGTTCTTTTAGACACATAGGGAAGAAACACTTTAGGGTCTTTTCCGTTAATAGTGATTTTTCCTGTTCCCGGTTTTAAAAATACTCGAGCGGATGAGGTCTTTCTTCTGCCTGTACTGTAATAAACTTTCATAATAAATTACTCCGCTTTCTTTGTTTTTAATGAAAATGTAGAAGGTTTTTGTGGTTGATGAGGATGTTCGGCTGTTTCGTATACTTTTAGTTTTTTCATTAATTTTTTTCTCATCTTATTTTTAGCCAGCATGCCGGAAACGGCCTTGTTAATTATTTCTGTTCCGGAAAGTTCTTTGGCTTTTTTTTCCTTAAGAGAACCAAAAAAACCGGAATGGGAATAGTACTTTTTATCAATCCATTTTCGTCCGGTCAGTTGAATGTCCTTGGCATTGATAATTACCACAAAATCTCCTGTGTCTATATGGGGGGTGAATTCCGCTTTGTGCTTTCCTCTCAGCAAAACGGCTACTTCACTAGCTAAACGACCCACAGAACAGCCGGTGGCGTCCACTAACCACCAGTTTTTTTTCACTTCATCGATTTTTGGATTCCATGTTTTCATAGGACATTCATTGTTAAATTTTTTGGCATTTGCTGTCAAGCTCTGGTGGATAAGAAACTTTACAGAGATAAAGTCCCT
>JANQSX010000162.1 GCA_028279085.1 Bdellovibrionales bacterium | reverse complement strand
AATATTGGCTCCCTGGATTGCTCCTTATTCTTTTTCTAAAATACACCCTGAGTTCTTAAAGGTGCCCCCTTTTTGGGAAAAAGGCGGACAATGGGAATTTCTTCTAGGAACGGATGATTTAGGGAGGGATTTTTTATCCCGCTTGATATACGGCACCCGTATTTCCATAGGTTTAGGTTTAATGGTGGTTTTTTTATCTGTAATAATAGGTACAGTAATTGGTTTGTTATCGGGTTATTATGGCGGTCGATTGGATCGAATCATTGTTTCTGCTGTGGATGTTATGATGTCTTTCCCTAGTATTTTATTAGCTATAGTGATTGTGGCTATTTTAGGTCCAGGACTTTTTAATACAGTTATTGCTGTAAATATTATGGCTTGGCCTGGAGTGATTCGTATTGTTCGGGCAGAAACATTGAGGGAAAAGAGTAAAAATTATGTGGAGGCGATTAAAAGTTTTGGTGCCAGTCCTTTTCGTTTGGTCTTTAAGCATATTTTACCTAACACTTCGGGGCCTTTAATAGTGCAGGCGATACTAGGTTTTAGTGAAGGAATTTTGAATATTGCCGCTTTAGGGTTTTTAGGCTTAGGGGCGAGGCCCCCTCTTCCTGAGTGGGGGACTATGATAAGTGACGGGCGGGACTTAATGGTTGATTCCTGGTGGTTGGTGGTTTTTCCAGGTGTTTGTATTTTATTTGTAGTATTATGTTTTAATATTTTAGGGGGTGTTTTAAGAGATACTCTGGATCCAAAAAAATAAATTTATTAAGGAATAAAATAATATAAATTTTGTCATTTTGACCACCTATCTTTTTTTAAGTGGTATCAATCTTTTTTTTGGGTTGAAATCATCAGAGTTTTTTATCAAATGTTTTTGTCATTGAAGCGATTTTACACCAGATGTTCATTAATTCCATATTGGGAATGGATGAAATATTGTTGTCTGCTAGGTTTTTTGAACCCACAATGATAGACAGACAGCGGGCACGGGATAAAGCGACATTGAGACGATTTTTGTTTAATAAGAAGGATATTCCCCTGGGAGCATCTTGAATAGTGGAAGCGGCTAAAGAGAGAATACATATAGGAGCCTCCTGTCCTTGAAACTTATCCACGGAAGCAATGCGAGCCAGTGGAATATTTAACTCCTGTTTTAGACAAGCCACTTGTAAATTATAAGGCGCTACAATCAAAATATCTTGGATCGTTATAGGTTTTATTTCACCGGTTGATGTTTTCCATTTGGCTTTTAATAGTTCTTTATAAAGATAAGAAATCATTTTTGCTTCTTCAATGGAAGAATGAATATTTCCTGAATGTTCTAGTGGAATAAAACACAACCCTGACTCCGGTAGATTTATTGAAGTATCTGGTAGAAAGATTTTCTGTTGAGCTGTTGTAGGATGATTTGTGAGTTTTCCATTATAAAACTGATCCGAAATAAACTCGCATATTTTAGGATGCATTCTGTAAGAAAAAGGAAGAAAAACCCCTTTGTCTTCAGAAATAGTGGTCTTTCCATCTGTGTAATAAGCTAAAGCCGAGTGGCCGGACTCTCCAGGATGAGCAGTCTGAATAGGCTGCTCCAATTGATTTTGGTCACCGATCAACACAATATTTTTTGTAGCTCTTGCTGCTGCCACCATATTGGAAAGGCTCACCTGTGAAGCTTCATCCACAAACAAATAATCATAGGCCGACTCTTCTTCAATTTTTGAAAAAAAGAAAGTGGTGCCACCCACTAACAAAGCTTTTATGTTGACTTTATTGGAGCTTGTAAACTCCACTGGTGTATCTTCTAAAGATTTTTGCTCTTCCGGTTCTCCTCCCACTTTTTGACAGAGAAAAGAAATGTTTGTCTTATTTTGCTCGTGCACGGTTTTTAAAATATTTAAAATAGCTCTGTGGGAATTAGCGGTGACTCCTATTCTTTTTCCTTTTTGTATCAGATCTAAGATGATATGAGCGGCTGTATAGGTTTTACCCGTACCAGGGGGACCTTGAATACAAAATACGGAATCTTTTAGATTACGAACATGAGCCGTGGCTTCTTCTATAAGATGGTCTCTGTTTACAATAAGTGGATTGGTATAGTTTAGTAGATCAGGTTTTTTTCTAAGTAGTAGATCATAAATACATTTTTTTAAACCCATAAAAGGAGAAGCCGGGGAAAAGCTATTGGCTGTTCTTAAAAGAGATCTAAAAAGATTTTTTTTGTAAAAATCTTTTTTTTCCGGTACTAGGGTAAAAGTTTGATCTTGAGGAATATCGTTTCGTTTTTTTTGTATTAGCCATAAAAACCCCTCTATTAGATTCAATTTGGAGATTACATAAATATTCCATATATTATCGATTTCCAGAATAATAACCTTATCTCCCACTTTAAAGATAAAATCTTGTTCTCTTTCAAATTGAATTTTGTGTGTGGTTCCGGAAGATTCTATCCAGCGACAGGAAACAATGGAATGTCTATCTTCCAGTATCTCTTCTTCATTCATTTCCCGGCGGGAAAAATAATCCCACCAAGCTGGCTTATCCTCTCTGATATGAAACTCCAGCAGGTGAGCTAAAAGCCCGGTGATATAAATGTCTTTTTCTTTTTCCATTTGAGATAAAAGCAAATTTCTTTTCTGTAAAGGTACTCGGCTTAAAAGCGCTTGTGCTTTCCTTTCACAGTCTCCACCGGGGCCGGAGCGCTGATATTCCTGGTTGTTTTGATTTTTTAGTTCTTCGTTAGAAGGAATGTATGTGATGCCTTCTTTTTTTTGTAAATCCCAAAGAAAGTGACACAGATCTCTTGCGGAAAAACAATCATCCCGATTATAAGATTCAATTTTTTTTAAGAAAAGGGAATTTTCAATCGTGTCGTTAGAGTTTAAAAAATTAAAAAACTGCATCGCCGCTTGTCCACCGGTTTTAACTGTCGTACTTCTTTTGTTGTAATACAGTTGCTCCACTTCTTTAATGGAATAAGAAAAAACACCGATTCTTAAAGCTTGTGTGACAATTCTATAGAGATCAACAAAGACATGGTTTCTGAGCAGGTTGTCTATTTTGTTTTCTCCCGTGCCGTATTTTCCCATTAGTTTTTTTATAGTGGAAACTTCATAATGCCCATAATGATAAATATGCATTCCCGGGTTTTTTTGCCAGCGAAGATACACCCATTCCAGCCATTTTTTAAAAGCGTTTATTTCCTCTTCTTTGCCGGTGGCCCAAAAGCAATTGTGTTTTGGTTCTTCATGGATGGCGTTGCCGTATAAATATTCCAGTCCATCTGTGCCAAAAAGAGGATATCCTTCCATATCAAAAAACACATCCGCTTTGTGGTAAGGAGGAAGCGTCTCCAAACCTTTTCTTTCACCAATATGGGGAAGGAGTTTATATTTTAGTGTTTTTTCTTCTTTGGATTTTAACTGTATGGTCGCTTGATCCTGTAAAACCTTCAAGGTGATCTCCGGAATACCTTTTACATAACTCAATTGAGATTTTTTTTGAGCTAATTCAGAGAGTTTGTTTATACCTTGTCTTTTTAATAAAGTGCTATGGGTAGTACGAATTCCTGCTATCAATGAAATATCATCCAATTCATGAAGTCTTTTTTTGGCAAAAATACTCCAGTCTCTATGTTCTGCTTTTTTTTCCGGAATAGGAAACCGCTCTTCAGAAAAATGGGAATGATATTGTAAAAATTGTTCTTTTAAAAACCGGTAAAAATAAAAAAAAGAATTTGTATTAAAAAAATGAGGGGTTTCATCTTTTGTAACTATGGCAAAAGTAGGAGGTCGTAATCCTTGAATAGACTCTAATATGTCACAATAACAACAAAGCTGAATGATGGCGGAGGACTTTGGATGTCTGGAAAGTTTAAAATCGTAAGGAATATAATAATGTTCACCTAAAGAAGAAAGGCCTTCTTTTTTTACCAATAGATCGGCATAACCGAATATTATATCTTTTTTCATAGCGGCCTGATAAATTTTCTTCGCTTCGTTTTGCATAGCTAAACGAGTTTGCTCAATAGAGATTTGTTTATTTTCTTTGTCTCTTTCAACCCGAACAACAGAATCCGTTTTGCTCATTTTATTAATAATATTTTCTTCATGTTTATTTCCCATCTCAATAATCAAGTCGAGAAGGGGATCAGGGGGATCACGATGCACACCCATTTTTTGACGTATTTCTTTTGAAGTTACTTTTTCAAAATGATCCATATAAGAAGCAAACTCTGATTCAAAAAAGCGAACGAGGTCAGTGGGAGAAAAGGTGATTTTGTCAGAGGAAATATGCATGGGTGTAGCATACTGTAATGATTTATTAATTGACAATATTTAAACGGCTTTAATTAGGAATTTATAACAGTTGTTCATTAAGGTAATGAGAGATTTTGTAGGGTATTTAAATTTTTAAGGAAATTGTGTGTAATTGAGTTTACTTATAAATAGTTTCTGTTGTAAAACAAGATTGTTCCTAAGAAAGATAGAGCTTTTTGATTCCGGTTAATATGTATGAAAAGAGAAAAAATAAAAATAGACTTGCAAAAAAGAAGAGTTTTTTTTTGCAAAAGCTTACCTTCTTATAATCAACTCATAAAAACTTTACCTTTAAAAGGTGTTATTAATAAAGAAAAAGAAAGCACTGTTGTCAATAAAGAGTTTCAACGGATAAGAAATAAAAGTGATGCTATTACTTCCCCTTTAGTTATTTGTGATCGGCAGTTACAATCATTTCCGGAAGTGCAGTTATGGTTAAAAGGCTACTCAACCTATATTACTCCTGCCGGGGAAAAGCTGAAAAGTATAGATAATTTTCCGAAACACATAAGCAATATTTTAAAAAAAACAAAAAATAAAAGTATTTCCGCCTTTATTAGTTTGGGAGGGGGAAGTGTAGGGGATTTCACCGGCTTTTTAGCTGGTATATATAAAAGGGGTAGGCCTTTGATACATATTCCTACTACCTGGCTGTCCGCTATGGATTCCGCACATGGAGGAAAAACCGCTTTAAATGTTCCGCCTTTTAAAAATTTATTAGGTTCTTATTGTTTTCCAAAAGCGGTTTTTATTGTAAAGCCCTTGCTTTTTTCTCTTCCTGAAAAAGAAAATAAAACCGCTAGAGGGGAATTAATTAAGATGGCTTTAATTACCGGGGGTTCTTTTTATAGAGATGTATCTAAAAAGGAGGTATTCACTCATAAAGATTTATGGTATTTCCTGCCACAAGTTATTTATTCAAAATTAAAGATAGTAAAACAAGATCCCTACGATAAAAAAGACGTGCGAAGTCTTCTTAATTTTGGACATACTGTAGGTCATGCTTTGGAATTGTATTTTAAGATTCCACACGGGGAAGCTGTCATTTACGGTATGATGTTTGCTCTTCAATGGAGTCACAAGCGGTTTACATTATCTTCTTCTTTTTTAAAAGAACTGCCTTTTCCGCCAAAAGCGCAAAAAAAAATGCTTTCTTATTTGAAAAAGATACCGCCACAGATATTATATACATTGCTTTTGCAAGATAAAAAAAGAATGAGGGAGAAAAGCATTAATTTTGTCTTTATTAAAAGCCCTGGAAAGGTTTTTTTGGAAAATGTATTTGTGAAGGATATTATACGGGAGGTAAAAAGGCAGACCTCATAAAATAATGTGAGATTAATAAAGAGTGTAAATAAAATAACCATTGTAAAAAGGACATAAAAATTTCTGAGTCATTTCAAAAACAGTGTAATTATTACATAAACTGATATTTTTATTGGTTGTTTTTGTAAAACAATGTATGCCAGATAAAATGGTAAGAATTGTTTTATTTATTATTTGTTTTTTTAGTGGTTATAAAGCTTTTTCCTGTGAGGAAGCGTTCATAGGGCTTGATAAGCTTACTCTTACAGAGCTTCGCAGGCTTCCTCCAAGTGACATTCAAAACCTTCCTGCTACAGAAGTGTCAAAACTGACAGAAAAAAAACTTCAGGTTTTTGATGGTAGGCAAATTGCAGTATTTCCTATTCAGCATCTTTCTTTTTTACAAGTGTCTTTTCTTAATGATGTGCAAATTAATGCAATTATTTCTAAAAACAGGGAATTACAATATACTAATGTGTTTATGTTTTCTATATTAATTCGTGCTCATATAGAAAAGATTTTTTCTGATAATATATCTCTTATATCTCCTAAACAGATAAAACTGTTGTCCAGTGGTGATATACAGAAACTGACAAAAAAACAAATTCAAGCTCTTCTGCCTGAGCAAATTCAAGCTTTAACATCTCTACATATTCAAGCTCTTCTCCCTTCGCAGGTTCAAGCTTTTCTTCCGGAACAAATTCAAGCTTTTTTCCCTGAACAATTTCAGTACTTTGGGACTTTGCAAATTCAAGCTTTCGAGCTGTGGCAGATTCAAGCCTTTCTGCCTCAACAATTAAGAGGTTTTAATCCTCGACAAATTCAAGCTTTTAGACCTCCACAGATTAGGGCTTTTAATCCTAAGCAAATTCCATCTCTTGGACCTTGGTGGATTAGAGCCTTTCTCCCTTCACAGATTCAGGCCCTTCTCCCTGAACAACTTCAAGAGCTTACCTTTTTGCAAATTCGGGCTTTTACACCAGAGAAGGTCCAAGCCCTTCTCCCTGAACAAATTGACATCCTTACACCTGAACAATTTGAATCTTTTAGGCAATAGGCGCATTTAATAAAGTCCGTTTAAAAAATGTAATTATTGTATTTGTAAAATTTTTTGGTTGAAAAATAATATAAATTACTATTATATCTGCAACTATGAAAAAAATTGTTTTAATTTTTCTTTCGATAATTTGTCTTTATATTCCTTATATGGCTTTTTCCTGTAAAAGATCTTTTGCAGGGGTTGATAAATTAACCGTTAAAGAACTTCGTGAACTAGATTTGGAAACTATTCAAAATCTTTCTGCTATAGAAGTACAGAAATTAACGGAAGAGCAAATAAAACTTTTCAATTCTGAACAAATGAGATTATTACCTTTTCGATATCTTTTATTAGAGCAAGTTTATGCTTTTAAAACTCGGATTAATGAGATTATTTCTAAAAATACAGAGATGCAAGATAGTGATCCAAATATTTTTTCCTTATTAGTTAGAATAAATTTACGATCTATTTACCCAGGAAATATTCCATTAATATCTCCAAAACAAATAAGAATGTGGAAGGAAGGGGAGATAAAAAAATTAACAGTGAAACAGGTTCAAGCTTTTGAATCTGAGCAAATTGTTGCTTTTGGAAGATTAGCTGAGCATTTTTCTCCAGAGCAAATTCGGGCTTTTGGTGAAAAAATTCAATATTTTCTACCGGAGCAATTAGAGTTATTTTCATATAGCCAAACCGGAAAACTGGAATTGGCTCAATTGGCTGTTTTAAGTGAAAAACAGCTTCAAAATTTGGGTTACATAGATCATTTTATTCGCTAATGTGGTAATCGCTAAGAATGATTTTTTTAAGTAGTATACATATATGTCCTTTTATTTTCTAGGAAAAGGTCCTTTTTCCAAGTCTCTTCTTTTACGGGCTTTGATTGTTCAAAGCTATTTTCCTGATTTACAGATTATTGGAGATAGTCATTGGGATGATGTGCTTTCCATGAAGAAAGGATTAAAAAATCTTCGGCTGAAAGTGCCGATAGAAGGTTTGCAAGGTGGGGCTGTGTTGCGTTTTTTAGCTCTACGGGCTTCACGTCTTTCCGGTTGTTTTATGTTAAAAGGCACTTCTCGTCTTTTTCAAAGACCAATGCAGGAATTACAAACTATTCTCAACCAGCTAACTTGTGAAGTAAAATGGCAAAAAGACGGTTTAATTTTGAAAAGTTCAGGTTGGCATATCTCAGGAGATGCTTTAACAATTTCAAGTCATTGTTCCAGTCAATTTGCTTCGGCTGTTTTTTTAAACAGTTGGAATCTAAAACAGGATTTATTTGTTAGTATAGAGGGAAACACTGTTTCCTCTTCTTATTTTCAAATGACTCTTTCTTTTCTTCGTTCATTAGGTATGAAAATCATGGGGGAAGATAGGGAATATTGTATCCCTGCCGGACAGAAAATAACTCAATTTACATATCAACCGGAACAGGATATGAGTTGTCTTTTTTCTCTAGCTGCTATGGTGGTGGCCGGCGGGGAAGTGGTATTTATTGATTGGCGGGAACAAAGCCTGCAACCGGATTTTAGATTTCCGTCTATTTTACAACAAATGGGTTTTTCGATTATTCATAGTGAAAACAGCTTAAAAATTATAGGTGGAAAACAGTTAAAACCAATTCACTATAACTTAAAAGACTGTCCTGATTTATTTCCGGTTTTATCTGTTCTTTGTGCTATCACTAAAGGTACTAGCCACTTGTATGGTGCTCCTCAATTGATTTATAAAGAATCTAATCGTATTGAACAAACGGCAAAACTTCTTCGGTTAATTGGAAGGACAGTAAAAATATTAAAAGATGGTTTGATAATAGAAGGAAAGCCTGTAGTCCCTGGTGAGTTTACAAAAAAAGATTTTATTTCTTTTGATCCGGAGGAGGATCATCGTATGGCTATGGCTGCGGCTGTTTTAAAAAAAATGGGATGGTCCTTTCAAATTTTAAACCCTTCTGTTGTTAATAAAAGCTTTCCTGGTTTTTGGTTTGTTGTTAATGTTACTCCGTGATGAGAGAATCTGTTTAAAACAATGAGGAAAAAGTTGTGATTTATTTGATTGTGGGTCACCGAGGGGTGGGAAAAACTTTCTGGCTTAAAAAACTGGAGAGAATATTCAATCAACCCACTAAACCACAAAACTATTTTTTTGATCTGGATAAGGAAATAGAAAAAACCACCGGTGAATCCATCAATGAACTATTTCTCAAAAGTGAGAAAACCTTTCGCTCTATTGAAAAAGACACTCTTGATAAACTTATCTATCAATATAAAGATGAGAGTAATATAGTATTTATTGCTGTTGGGGCGGGTTTTAAGTGGTCTAAACCTATCCCTTGTCCTATTATTCACTTAATTCGTGAAACAGACTGTCAAGGTCGTGTTTTTCTGAATCGTCCTCCATTAAAAAAGAATAAAGGACCTTATGAAGAATATATGTCTTTATATTCAAACAGAGAAAAAAATTATAAACAAATAAAAACAGAAAGTTTTGTATTACCGGAGCAGGATTTTGTATTTGATACAACAGAAAAACTTTTTTTCAGTATAAAAAATATTAATTTAAATGCTATTATTACTTTAAATAAAAATACTTTGCCAGGTGATGTGCAAAAATGGCCGTCTTTTATAAAGAAAAGAGGTTTATGGGGCTTGCGCTTTTTTGAATTACGGGATGATGAATTAAATGATAATAATTTAAATATTTTATTAGATATAATTCCCAAGGAAAAACAGCTTTTAAGTTTTCGTAAATTAAATAAATCCTGTTTTTTAAAAAAAGAACTTTCTTCTCTTTCTTTTGATTGGCCTTTGGAAAAAGGCACACCACCTTGTCCTCCTACTGTATTATCTGTGCATAAGAGAAGACGGGAAAGTGTTAATCAGGTTTGTAAAAAATTGCTATCACATAAAGCTCATCATTTTAAATTAGCTGTACCCGTGAAAAATTTTACAGAATTGATGCAGGGACATTTATGGTTTTTGGAGGATCCAAAAAATCGCTCCTTTTTACCTGTGTCTCGGAAAGGAAGGTGGCGGTGGTATCGGCAAATTTTCGGTCCTCAAATGAAGTGGCATTTTATCAAGGAATCTCTTTCCGGTGTATCTGATCAGCCTTTTTTATATGAACATCTTATTTCTCAGTCTCATCAAATTAAAAATCAGCCTATATTATTTGCCGCTGTATTAGGAGATCCAATCATGCATTCTGCCAGTCCGGCCTTTCACAGAGAGTTTTTTGCAAAGCAGGGGATAGTGTTTACTAAAATGATGATGAATGAAAAGGAGTTTACAAAAAAAAATCTTCGCATTTTACAAAAAATGGGTTTGGTATTTGCTGCTGTAACCTCTCCCTTAAAGAGAAAAGCTTTTCAAATATGTGATGAGACAGACAGTCTTACTCAATCCGTTCAGTCAGTAAACACCATGATCTTTAATAATCAGAAATGGTTGGGGCGTAACACAGATGAATACGGTTTAAGTTGTTTTGTTCATAAAATGTCTTTGGATAAAACAAAACGTATAGTTGTTTGGGGGGGAGGGGGCATGAAGAATATTTTAGAAAAACAATTTCCTTTTGCCGATTTTTATTCAGCTCGTACTGGAAAAAAACACATTAAAACGGCATCATCTGTTGAACAAACTCAGTTAAAAGAAACTCTATCTTCCGGTTCTCCAAAAAAATTATATCCTGATGCCGTAATATGGGCACTAGGTCGTGCCCGTATGTCTAACTGTCAGTTTCCTCCTTTATCTTGGAGACCTAGGCAGGTTATAGATCTGAATTATACAGAAGACTCTCCTGGTTTAGAGTATGCTTTGTTAACAGGAGCGGAATATCTATCTGGAAAAACAATGTTTGAATATCAAGCTAAAAAGCAACAGGAATATTTTTCTCATTTCTTTATTCTGTAAAAAGTCAGTGTCAAATAGTCATTAGTTCATTATAATCCCGATATGGGTGCAAACACTTTTGGAACTCATTTTCAGGTCAGTACTTTTGGAGAAAGCCATGGTCCGGCTATGGGGGCTTTAATAGAGGGCTGCCCCGCCGGGGTATTTTTTTCATGGGATCTTATTCAGAAGAAAATGGATCGTAGAAAACCAGGAAAATTTCCCTGGATGTCCTCCAGAAAAGAGCCGGATGAAGTAAAACTTCTCAGTGGAGTGTTTGAAGACCGTACTTTAGGTACTCCTTTGGCCTTGATAGTAAAAAATAAGGATTTCAAGTCGGAAGATTATGAATCTATTAAATATAATCCCCGACCTGGTCATGCGGATGATGTGTGGAAAAAAAAATTCAGGCATATTGATCACCGTGGGGGAGGAAGGGCTTCTGGAAGGGAAACTGTGGGGCGCGTTCTAGGTGGTGCTGTGGCGGAAATGTTTTTAAAGCCATTATATAATCAGTTAAATATAGAAGCTTTTCCAACACAAATCGGTCCTTTTGTAAGAGAAGAAGCTGTTTTTGACGTTAAACAAAAATGGTTTGGAAAGCAGACTGAAGAGGTGGAAGAGTTTTTAATTCAGAAAAAAAAAGAAGGTTTGAGTTACGGTGGGTCTATTAAGTTAATCGTTGATAATCCTCCAAGTGGTTTAGGTCAGCCGGTTTTCAAAAAATTAAAGTCAGATATGGCAGCCGCTTTTATGAGTATAGGTGCAAGCTATGAAGTGTCTTTGGGAGATACGCTTTCTTCAAAAGAGGGTGAGAACAGTAAAAAAGATATAAACGAGCAAGAAGGAAGTAAATTACATAATAAAAAAAATTCTATGGTTTATGGGGGAATTCGTGGTGGTATTTCCACCGGAGAAAAAATTATTTTTCATATAAAATTCAAACCTCCTTCCTCTGTTTTGGATATTGCTAAAAAAGGAAGACATGATCCTTGTATCGTTCCTCGTGCTGCTGTCGTGGTGGAAGCTATGGCTTGGTTGGTAATAGCGGATCATGTTTTATGGTCTCGGTTGGATCGTCTTTCATAAAAGAGCTTTGATGTCTGTTTATATTTAATAAACAGGATTGATAAAGGG
>JANQSX010000160.1 GCA_028279085.1 Bdellovibrionales bacterium | reverse complement strand
AATATTGGGCACTTGTAACATAAGAGAGTGAAAATCATTTTGTTTCTCATTTGTACTGGTTTGCAATTCAGTAATTTGACGAGAGATATTTCTACCTATTTGAGCCACATTCTTTTTTTCTTCATCAGATTTTATGTCTTTAAATTTTTGAGCATTTTCATTTTTTTGCCTCTGCAATTCCTGAAGTTTTTGCTTTTCCACCTTTAGTTCTTCATCCAGTTGCAACAACTTATCCAGATCCAGATCAATATTTTTTACCTGGATAGCTTGTTTGACTTTTTCAGCTTGAGAACGAATATATTTTATATCTAACATATTTCAACCCAAAAGAATACACACCCGATTACTATACATGTTCAGCAATTTGCTGACAAGAATATACTAACATTACAATATGTCATTCCGAACCCCCGCCTGCGCGGGGGCAAGCCTTGATTCGGAATCCAGAGGATGTTTGAAGCTTCTTCTGGATTCTGGATCAAATCCAAAATGACGAAAGTATTTTTGTCAGCAAATGACTGAACACATACAATCCCCGCGAAAGCTCATCATTCTATAAATGTTCAATAATTTGCTGACAAAATCACTGCCTTGATCTCTAACATTGTTGAGATGAACTGATAGACTCTCACCTACTCCCATGTTACTGTGTTTCTCCAATTAAACTAAAATAAAAAACATGAACAACATACATCAATCACCTTCTATTATTTTAGCCAGTGCTTCTTCTTCACGAAGACAGCAACTGGAGGATCTAGGTTTTGTATTTACCATCAAACCTTCCGGTATTGATGAAGATTTATACAAAAAAAACACAGAACTCTCTTTGGAAAAAAGATGCCAGGCTATTGCCCATGCTAAAGTGGAAAAAGTAGCTAAAGAACACCCTGACTCCCTTGTTCTGGGAGGCGATCAGATGGCTGCTTTAGGCTCGGAAATTTTTAACAAAAGTGAGACTCCGGAACAAGCTGTTCAATCCCTAATGAAACTCCAGGGAAAAACACATTGTTTGTTTACTGCTCTTTATATGCAATACAAAGATCAATCATTCGACTATCTGGAAACCAATAAAATGAAAATGAGACAATTAACAGAATCACAAATTAGAAAATATGTGGAAAAAGCCAATCCTCTTCATTGCGCCGGCTCTTATGCTTTAGAACGATATGGAATCGGTTTGTTTGAAAAAATAGAAACAAAAGATCAAAGTGCTGTTATTGGCTTTCCTCTTACAACTCTTATTAATCAAATGATAAAATGGAATATCCCCTTGCCTTTTTTGTAGTATTTTGTGATCCTATTAAAATAAGGGTCGCGACAACATGTCTTTAAAGAATAAAATAAGCAGATGGATTTCTGCCGGTTTGATAAACCAAAGCCAAGCAGAGGCTATTCTCCATTATGAAAAAACTGAAAGACCGCGCACTACCTGGGGCTTGTCCGGCTTCCTCTTAGTAGCGGCTTGCTCCGCTGGTCTGGGCATGATCGCTTTGATAGCTGCCAATTGGAGAGCTATTCCGATTTATGCCAAGCTGGCCGGTTACTTTGTGCTCCTTATTTCTCTAGGTTATTACTTGTTAACAATCAAGTTAAAAAACAAATCCAATTTCTTATCTGAATCTCTTCTCATTTTCTTTGTAATATTGTGTCTTGCAGGTATTGGTCTTATTTCACAAATTTACAATATTGGAGGAGAGTTCTACGAAACTCTCCTTCTTTGGTCCTCTATAACATTTCTTTTAACTTTGCTAGATGATAAAGAACTCACTTCGCATATTTGGCTCACCAGCTTTTACATAGGTTTCTCGTCCTGGATAATGAGTGCGATAGTTGATACCGAAGTTTTTTTTAAAATCACTTTACAGTTTCCCGTTTTTTTCCTTGGCTTGACTATGGCTTTACACAATCAGAAAATAGAAAAAACTCTCCCTCTTAATTTATTTCTCCCTAAAAGAAAAGCTTTGGCGAAATGGGCTGTATTTACCGGATTTATCAGTCTTATTTCTCTTAATATATTGAGCTTTGAATCCGATTCCAACAAGACAATTGGTGCTTTTGATTTTATTCTCTTAAGTCTTTTGGGAGGCTTTGTTTTTACAGCCATTACATTCAGCCCGTATAAAAAAATTCAAAAAAATCTACTACACGGCACCCTCCTTTTGTTTTTCCTGTTTTATATTATGGCCCTTTCAATAGAGCTAAACAGCTTGCTTTCCACATTTGTCAGTATTCTGATTTTATCTTTGCCGGCTTTTTTCTTTGCCACTTTTAAAAAGAAGAAACTCTTTGGTTTGTTTATTTTTGCTATAGCCGTCCGGCTTTTGATTTTTTATATAGACATCTACGTTAGCTTAATGGTGACCGGATTGATTCTAATTGCCTTGGCTGGCTTGATTTTTATCACAGTTCAATTAGTGAAAAAAAATGAAAAACAAATATCGCAATGGTTAATAAAATTGGAGTAAAAATGCTTCTTTTTCATAAATTATTTATAATCGCTCTCAGTTTCCCTATCTTATGTTTAATGGGAATAGTGGGAATGAATGAGTATCAGCTCAGGAAAAGCCAAACTCTTACTCTGCCTATACAGGGTTATGATCCTAGAGACCTTTTATCCGGTTATTATCTAAGATATAGAGTGAAATACGGTGTGAAATGTCCTGAAAAGAATAAATCAAAAACGAAAAGAAGATCTAAATTAGCCTATATCTGTTTTAAGCCGGAAAAAAGTATCACCTACAGCCTACCGGAAAACTGCTCTCTTTTTATAAAAGGGAAATGTGATTTCAGCGCATTTCAATCAAAAAATATCAATCGCTATTACATACCGGAAAGGGCTAAAGAACTTGAAAAATTGTTCACATCAGCAAAGAAAAAGGAAGTGGTGTTGTCTGTCACAAAAAAAGGTCAGGCTTTGGTTAAGGATATTGTAATTGATGGAGAATCTATAAAAAAGCTAATCAACCGCTTATAACATTTTTCCAAAAAAATAATTGCACTTTAGCAATATAAAAGACCCTTATAGAGGATATGTTTATAAGGGTCTTTTTGGTATTTATCGGCTTTCGTATATGTCAGTAAAGCTACTATCTACTTACATTTAAATTGGATTTTGAGTTCTCGGTAAACTTTATCTCCCAACTCTTTAAAACACTGTTTAAATGGAGGATTAGGATCGTCTTTTTGTGTAGTTGGTTTTGCTTGCGTACACCCCTTCATGCGTATAGTGAATTGGCCCTGTGGTATTGTATTTTCCGCTACTTCTTCTATTACTGCTTTTACCACATATTGATACGCATTGTGGTAAAAAGGTATCTGTTCCCTTATTTTGATAGAAACCGTGTTGTAAGAACCCATTAAAGCATTAGCACATTCTTTTGTTTTTTGTGCTTTTAATTTCGCTTGTTCTTGTTCTTCAGTATTACCAACTCTATAAGAAATACCAGAAAACAGATCATCTTTATCATTACAAATATAATAATTATTGTAAGCAGCGTTGACAGTTTCTAAGGCTTTACATTCTTCAGAAGCAGTAGGTTCAGGTGTTGTTTCCGTAGTATCTGTTTTACCCTTACAACCAAAAAAACTAAATAACAAAATCATTAAAACTAATAATCTCATGAAACTTCTCCTTTGTTATTGTTATAATAAATAAAACTCATTTTACCCCCCCGCTCTGTGTCAAGATGTTACTGAATAATAAATGCTAAATAGCCCCATCTTTAGTATATACTGTACATTAGTATGGCTACATGGACTTACTTTCATAGCTTGGATCCTTTTATTATTCAATTCACGGAAGACTTCGGACTTCGTTGGTACTCTATGGCTTACATTATGGGTTTTGCCATGGGATATTTTTTAATAAAAAGTTTAATTAAAATTAATCGCACTCCTTTATCAAAAAATGAAATACTTGATTTAATTATATGGGGAGCCTTCGGTGTGATCTTAGGAGGCCGAATGGGTTTTGCTCTATTCTACGCCCCGAACATACTGATAGAATTTGATACTCGGTTTCCTTACTGGGAATTTTTAAAAGTATATCACGGAGGTCTTGCCAGTCACGGCGGCATTATCGGTTTAGTGGTAGCCATGATCCTTTTTGCCAAGAAAAGAGGTTTTTCTGCTTATCATTGTTTGGACTTGGTGGCTTTTGGAAGTGGAGTGGGAATTATCTTTGGAAGAATGGCTAATTTTATCAACGGAGAGTTACTTGGCAGAATCACAGAGGGAAAAACTCTATGGGCTGTTCAATTTCCTCAGGAAATGCTGTTATGGATAGCTGATAAAAAAACAGAACACTTAAAAGATTTATCCTCCATTGTTCATAAAGTAAAAATTAATTTAAACGCGGATATGTGGAATAATTGGATTTATCAGTTTGAATCCTATGGAAGTTACAAAGCACAAATTTATTCTGTTGTTCATTCTTTAATAAAAGCTTGTGAAAACGGAAACAAAGAAGTTATTGCCGCTTTAAAAGAAATAATATCCTTTCGTCATCCTTCACAAATTTATCAAGCTTTTTTGGAAGGCTTTATACCTCTCATGGTGGTTTTTATTTTATGGAGAAAAAAATCATTCAAGCCAGGAGTTATTGCTGGTGTCTGGGCGGTTTGCTACGGTTTCATGCGTATACTAGGAGAACAATTTAGAATGCCGGATGCCGAACTGGGTTTTGAAGCTTTAGGGCTTACCCGTGGACAATGGTTAAGTATATTTATGCTCATCGGGCTTTCCATTTACTTTATACTAGTATGGAAGACTTCTAAAAAAGATACAGTATAAAGTACCTACTGCGATAAAAAATATCCTATTAAAGAGCCATTTAGAAATTACTAATTCCAAATAATTTGACTTGTGTAAAAACACCATAATAAAATTCAAAATCTAAAAATGAAAAATATATTTTTTGTTATTATTTCACTTTCTACATTGTCCACATTTTCTCATAGTGAGGCACAAATAAAAAATCATAACCCAAACGGTGAAAAAACTCAGCCCAATAATGAAATAAGATTCTCTATAGCAGAGGGAGAACCGCATCACCCGTCACCTGTTAATCCGAATGAATCTCCCCCGGCAGCGGATGATGAAACAGCAGAACCTCCTATTGTGTCCTGTGAAATACCCGATGATATAGAGATCATTCACTTTCCCATGAAAAGTTGGGAGAGGGGTTCAGAACTCACAAGAACAGTACAAGAAACAATCGATACAGTAAAAAAAGGAGCAGGCGACACGATAGCGTTTTTTGAAAACCTGGTAAATGGAGACGATGATACTCCGGAAACTAATACAAATAATAAATCACCGCCTATAGTGGAAAAAATAGCTATATCTCAATTTTTATTAGCTCAGTTGATACAGAAAAACCCCCAAGCTTATGTTTTTCATGAATTTGTAGGAAAAATCCAGGATGCACGAGAATTGAATGACTTAATGATAGAAGATTTAAATCCTATTCAAAATCCGGAACAATTACCAGAATCAAGAAGCCGAGAAATGAAACACTTATTCCAAGTAGTAAACCAACAGTTTCCTAATGGAATACCTGAACAATACATAAAACTTGATAACAATCAAAAATACATTTTAGCTATAGTGGGTGGAGTACACACTTTATTTTTTCTTAATGAACTTCCTGTGATTTTTCCATCCATTCCACAAGAAGACTTTCAGAGGATGTGGAACGATAATTTTTCAACCTGTCAAAATAAACTGAGTATTTTAAATAGGTGCCCTTCCAGTAATCATTTTGTACAAATATTGAGAGCGGAAAAATTGTCAATAGCTGTAAATAATCTTTTAAATCTTTCTCCTTATACAGTAGGTGATGAACTTCCATCTATAATATTAGCATATAATGGTGAATATGATTTATCACCTTACTTTCAAAACGGAAAATTTTACCGCATACCAGATCAATGTATATTACCTAAAACAGAATAAATATGTCATTCCCGTATGTGTTCAGTCATTCACTGACAGAATCACTTCCTTGCTCTCTTCCATACAGGTCAGCTAAAAAGCTCGGACATGCGTTTTGCCACAGAGCGAGCTTTCAGCTGCTCTGTTTCAAAGCCGAACTCGTTTTTAACTGACCTGTATGAAAGAGAGCATTTATCGTTATATCAGTATGTTCTTGTTAGCGAATTAATGAACATTTACAAGGGAATGACAATACTTTACCACAGATCAACTTGACAAATATTTTTCTGAACTCACATTGAATCTGAAAGCAAGAAAATTAAGAAAAGGAGGTAGCTATGAACTTAAGAGTATATAAAAATAAACCTACAAGTTGGTTTGACGATTTTTCTCATTCTCTAGATCACCTCTGGGATATGCCATTTATAAAGCAGGAAAAAAAATTCACACCGGCTTGTGATTTCCATGAAAACAAAGACTATTATTTCTTTAGCTTTGATATGCCTGGAGTGAAAAAAGAGGACATCAATGTTGAGTTTCACGACAACACCCTCTACCTCTCAGGAGAAAAGAGAAACACCTATAGTGAAACAAAAAAAGACGGAACACAATTCCATGAAAAATCTTATGGAAAATTCCAAAGAGCTTTTACACTTCCTTCTACAGTGAAAGAAGAAGCTATTGAAACTCATTTTAAAAATGGTGTTTTGGAATTGTTGATTCCAAAGAAAAAAGCCGGAAAAGAGCGAAAAATATCTATAAAAGATGAAAACAAAAGTGGACTTTTCTCACGGCTTCTAAAAACCAACGATTAAAATATATTTCACAAAGTTAGCGGTTGATTTAATTCTATAAATCAACCGCTATGTTCTTCACACCACAATATATTATTTACTAATTAGGTATTACTGTCTGTTAAAAATAGCTAACAAAATTATCAAAAACAGTCTGAATAAGAGAGGCAGGTTGTTGCTCCGCACTGTCAATAATATAAGACTCCACATTCCATAAGCTAACACTTTTTTTATGTCCACAATATACTAAAACTTTCGACACCTCTTTCTCACACTCCCCCGTGTAATATCTTACAATAGTTGTATAAAAAGAACATCCATCAGGACATTGATTATAAAGGTTTTTACCTTCTTGATTATGTCCTTTAACTGTTTGTTGAAGCCACTCCATTGAATGACCATATTTATTTAATATATTCCAACATTGAGCCGGTGCTTTTCCTATGCCATTAATAACTTCATTGCGACATCTAGAATTCCGACATGAATGTGGTTGATACTGTGTTAACCATTCTTTATATAAATGATAACTTTTTTGGTATTCCTTTGGACAGGAAGAGGTATAGAAACGCATTGGAAAAATATGCATAACATATAATTCCTGTTTACCAACAGAAAAGCTGTTGCCTGTACTCCTGTACCTTATATGTTCTCTTATTACTCCCTCCATATCAAAAGGACCAATTTCCGCACTTTGTTTTTTACTATGTGTCTCTGCAATAGCAGAAGAAACAGAACAAAAAAGAAAAACAAATAAAACAATGATATATTTCATGGGGTACTCTAGTTTACACATGTCGTCACAATTCACATCATAATTAGCACTCACTATTATAATATAAACTAAAATTTATAGCTTGTTTCTTAGATACACCGCATCTTCATAACGGTTAATTAATTTTTCATTTCCAATATTCTTAAAATCTAAAGTAATAAAGAAATCATAAGATTTAAACTCAGGATCAAAAGCCGGTGGACCGTGTATTTTAACCCCTATATTTAAATACCATAAAAATAAACGAGGAAGTTTTAATAAAGATTTTTCATCTGATTCTGATCTCAATAATAATTCATCAAAAGACTGTACGGCAAATTCTTCCAAAGGTAATACAGGAACTTGCTTATCCACTTTTCCTAATTCCAAAAACGTTTTATAGACACTAGCTACATACTCAGGAGAAGTATTTATAATACTGACACAACCAAACATATATTTTGAAACAGTAAGTCGGAAATACCTGGCTAGCCCCAGCCATATATGGTGAATGGCTTGACTCCCTCTTAAACTACTATGAGTACAGGCTCTTCCCATCTCCACTTTATTGTGTAATATCTCATTTTTAAAAGTCGTGATATCATAAAATTTTTCTGTGTAAAAAGTATCTCCGAAACAAGAACAAATAAAGCGATAAGTACCGACTACTTCCTGTGTATTTTTTTGGATAACAACTAAATGATCGGCTTGTGGATCATACTCATCAATATCCAATCCTGTTTCAGAAGACTGTCCTGTCCATTCTTCATAAAATACACTGTTCCGTAATTTAAAAGCCCCAAGGAGTTCTCTTTTTGTTTGTGCAACTTTAACTATAAATTGTTCCGACTCAATATTAAAAGTGACATTCGGTTTATAAGTATTAAATTCTTTTGGAAGGTGTAAATTCATAAATTAATTACCGGTCTGCTGTAGTTAAAGACATTATACCGCCTGTTACAAAAAAGACATTAATAAAACCCTCTTTTTGTAAAGATTGGGTTAAGTCACGACTTTGATCCCCTCTTTCACAAATTAAAACAATAGGTTTTGATTTATCTGTTTGTTTCAATTTTTCTTTGATCTCCTGTTCCGTACCGGCTTGTGATAATTTAAGAATAGAGGATGCAAACTTTCCACAATCTTTCACTGGGAAACCCGGACTTAAATTAAAAAACAAAAAAGAAACTTGATTGTTGATTAAATTTTCCAACTGAAACAATTCAATGGAAAAATCCTCTTGATCTCCATCAACCTTTTGTGGTGATTTTTTTTTACTTAATAAAAATATTTTTTTTAAAAACTTAAACACCCATAAACCCTATCTTAATTAGAAAAACTGTTAAACTAAGATACTTTCATTTTTCCTTTTTGGGGAAAACCATTTCTTAAACTAAATCCAACAAGCAAAGCCACAATAGCTAACAAACCGGATATATAAAAAGGCGACGAAGGGCTTATATCTCTGTAAAACCATCCACCTAAAGCCGGACCCATAATCCTGCCTAAGGAAAAAAGACTTTGATGAACTCCAAAAATACCTCCCTGCTGCTCCTTACTTGTTAAAAGACTGACTGCTCCGGAAAGACAAGTGCTGGCTAAACCATAACCCAAACACAAAAGTGTCACACTAATAGTTAAAAACCAAAGCCAGTTTGTCATTCCTACTCCGGCAAAACCAATACCTGCTATAACAAGTCCCCACATCACTGTTTTGCCTTCCCCTAAAGCCGGTATTAATTTTCTTACTAAAAATCCCTGTGTAAACACCATCATTAAACCTATGTAAGTAAACCCAATACTAGCGGGAAAATGAGACCAATCCAGTTTATCTCTCACATATAAAAATAAAGAAGCTTCAATCCCGGCTAAAGCCAAAGTTAAAATAAAGTACATAGACAATACTTTTTTTAAAATCGGGTATCGAATGGCTAAAAACAACTGTTGAACACGGGATTGATGAATCTTTTTAATATTCAACAAAATATTTTTAACAGACAAAGAAGAGTGATCTGATTTAACAAAACTTTCCTTTAAAAAAAAGAACGCAATAAGTAGATTCATCACACAGACAAGAAAAGCACCGAAGGCAGCAAAACTAGAACCAAAAGGAGGTTCACTTCCCCATTGTCGGCCCAGGAATCCACAAGCTCCTCCCAGGAAAGGACCGATAATAAATCCTAATCCAATAGCCGCTCCAACTAAACCCATATTTTTAGATCGTTCTTTTTCTCCTGTCACATCAGCAATACAAGCCATAGCTACAGACATAACCGCTCCAAAAGTACCAGCCAGTATGCGAGTTAAAAATAGAGTTTCCAAATTGGTGGCAAAAGAAAACCATAAATAAAAAAGTGATGAGCCAAATAAACAAGTTAAAATAATAGGTCTTCGACCCAAACGATCACTGAGATAGCCCCAAAGAGGAGCAAATAGGAGTTGAGCTAAAGAATACACACTCATAAGAAGCCCCACCTCTAGATCATCCGCTCCAAAATCCCTAGCCAGATAAGGACTCAACGGAATAATCATTCCAAAAGAGGTAAACTCCATAAGAACAAGAGAGAAGATAAGAGATAAAGAACGAAAACGAGTAGGAGTTGACACATACCCTCTCTATCTATCTATAGGAGAGGAGCTATAATCAGAGCCACTATAGAAAGCAATTTAATTAAAATATTCATGGCCGGACCGGTTGTGTCTTTAAAAGGATCACCTACTGTATCTCCAATAACAGAAGCGGAATGAGCTTCGCCACCCTTAGATGCTCCTTCCAACTCTCCTTTTTCAATAAACTTTTTAGCGTTATCCCAGGCTCCTCCTGCATTAGCCATCAACAAAGCCAAGGTCACACCGGTTAACAAAGCACCTGCTAAAGCACCACTTAGTGTTTCCGGTCCCATAGCAAAACCCACAACGACAGGAAACATCACGGCAATAACTCCAGGTAAAATCATTTCTTTTAAAGAAGCATTCGTGGCAATACTGACACAACGGCTAGTATCCGGTTTGGCCTTTCCTTCTAAAAGACCGGTAATTTCTTTAAACTGACGACGGATTTCATCCACCATCTTACCTGCTGTGCGACCCACTGATTTTAATGTCAAGCTAGCGGCAATCACCACCACCGCTGCTCCTAGAAATAATCCCATTACTACAGAGGGATCACTCAAGCTCATGGTAATTTCTTTTTCAGAAGAAGCTCCTACAGCTTCCTTAAAAGCAACAAATAAAGCTAGAGCTGTTAAAGCGGCTGAACCGATAGCAAAACCTTTCCCGATAGCCGCCGTTGTATTTCCCAAAGAATCCAGATTATCTGTGATCTTTCTAACATCAGGACCCAAGCCGGACATTTCAGCAATTCCTCCGGCGTTATCAGCTACCGGTCCGTAAGCATCAATAGTCATTGTAATTCCCACTGTAGCCAACATACCTACCGCCGCAACCGCAATTCCATACAATCCGGCAAAAGAGTAAGAAAGTTGAATGGCCACAGCAATTACAATTAATGGAGCACAAGTGGATTCCAAACCGACGGCAAAACCGGAGATGATATTTGTGGCAGGGCCTGTTTTAGAAGCTTTAGCCACCTGATGAACAGGCTGTGCAGAAGTGTAATATTCAGTGATCTTTCCAATAAGAAGTCCCGCAATTTGTCCTGCACAAACAGCTATAAACAAACGATAACCTTTCTCTACCGAGAAAAGCACTCCTCCTATACAAGCTAAAAATATAAAGCCGGAAATAAGTTGAGAGAATAACAGTGCCTGATCAGGAGATTTATTTTTTAAAATCCTTATACTAAATACTCCTATTACAGAAGAAAACAAGCCGACCATACAAAGCACCAGAGGAAAAGCTGTCAGTAAAGTACGGGAAAAAGAGGAACCAAAATACTGATTCATAACCATTGTATCCATAGTAAGGGCAATAGTAATGGAAGCCACCATAGCTCCAACATAGGATTCAAAAATATCCGCACCCATTCCGGCTACATCCCCTACATTATCCCCTACATTATCTGCAATCACTCCCGGATTTCTGGGATCATCTTCGGGAATACCAGCCTCTATTTTACCTACCAGATCCGCTCCTACATCAGCCGCTTTAGTAAATATTCCTCCACCAATACGAGCGAACAAGGCAATAGAGGAAGCCCCCATGGAAAATCCGGAAATAATAGAAGAAAGTTTTATACCAGCTTCATTAAAAAAATAACAGACAACACCTAAACCCAATAATCCTAAGCTGGCTACAGAAAGCCCCATAACCGCTCCTCCATTAAAAGCCACATACAAAGCTCCCGCCAATCCTTTTTCTTTGGCAGCCATAGCTGTTCTAACATTGCTCTTAGTAGCCGCTTTCATTCCAATAAGACCGGCCACACCGGAACATAAAGCACCTAAAACAAAAGAAGCACTGGTTTGCCAATCAAAAGAAAAGAACAACAGACATGCAATCACCAAAACAAAAATAAGTAACTTAGAGTATTCGGATTTCAAGAAGGCCATAGCTCCTAATTCAATTTCACCCGCAATACTTTTCATCTGATCAGTCCCGGCAGGATGAGATACAATAGTTTTATAAATACTCAAGGCTAAAATTAACCCCACTACACCTACAATTGGAAAAAGCATATAAATATCCATTTTACTGCACTCCTTATAATATTTTTGTCCTTCCAAACTTGATTCGGAATCTTTTGAAAGGCGTAAGCCGCCTTTCAAGCTAACAATGTCACTTTTCTAAAGCCTACATAAATACCAAAATCCGGTAAATATTCAAAACAAAATGACAAGCTCCAATTTTTTTTATACTTCAGTATTCATGAGCTACGAAATATACAAACTAATCCACTTTTTTGCAATTATTTCCCTTTTTTTAGCCATAGGCGCTTTACTAAGCTTTTCCGGGAATAAAAAACAAAAAAAAAGGCATAATGATCTTACACGGACTAGCCGTATTAGCCATATTGGTAAGCGGTTTTGGTCTAATAGCTCGTTTAAAGATGCATTCCTTATCCTTATGGATATGGCTGAAATTAGGTATATGGATTATTTTAGGTATACTGATTCCTGTTTTAGTAGCTCGCAAAGTAAATAAAAGATGGCTTTGGTTACTGGTTTTTGCCAGTGGGCTGGGAGCTATTTACCTAGGTGTTTTAAAACCTGCTTTTTAAATCAAATAAAGTTACAAGGTCCTCACAAGGCGAAATCCGGTATCGGCGTATCCGGTATGCGGATAGTACGCGAAGCGATACGCGGAGCGCAGTTCCCACCAATCGCGGCTCACACTACCGCCACGAAGAACGCGGCCAGACCCGGAATCATTTAAAGGATCTTTTCCTCCAGGAAGTTCTTTGTTATATGCATCCTGCACCCATTCCCACACATTTCCATAAATATCATACAAACCTTCCAGATTAGCATCTTTCGTCCCTACCTTATGAGTCCTACCTTCTGAGTTACCCGAATACCAAGCATAATCCCAATTATCAAAATCATCCCCAAAAAAATACGCCGTCTCTGTTCCCCCTCTTGCCGCATATTCCCACTCCGCTTCCGTCGGCAATCGGTAACAGCCACTTTTATCATCCGGCCTTCCGTTACAGCCTGTTAACCCAAGAGAAGCATTAAGCTCTTTTATATATCCCTGCACATCATCCCAGGAAACACTATCCACCGGATGATTCGGACACATATCTACACCTTCAATAGTATCGTGATCAGCACAGTGCCCTGGTGCTTTAAAGTGGGAAGGGTTTTCCTTCTTCAACAGAAACCATTGCTTTTGAGTCAACTCCTTCTCCATTATCTCAAAGGACTTCGTTATCTCAACCGGCACCTGCTTCTCATCGTCTTGCTTAGGACCTCCTAGTCTTTCACTCTCACCTGCAGGACTTCCCATTGTAAATTTCCCCTTTTCAATCTCCTGAAAAAGAACGGAAAATATCCAGTGATCGGGAGTTGTCGTTCCTGAAACCTGCTCCTCATCTCCGGAACCACTGCTGGATACACCAGGTGTGACAGACTCTCTACCGCTGGAGGTTTCTTTAGATCCTTCATCTCCCGTATCGGAAACGATCGCTTCCGGAACCTGCCCCTCATCTCCGGAACCACTGCTGGATGCACCAGATGTGACGGACTCTCCACCGCTGGAAGTTCCCCCTTTAGATCCTTTATCTCCCGTATCAGAAACGGTCGTTTCCTGACCCTGCTCCTCATCTCCGGAACCACTGCTGGATGCACCAGATGTGACGGACTCTCCATCGCTGGAGGTTCCCCCTTTAGATCCTTTATCTCCCGTACAGGAAATCAAACTAACACTCAAAATGAAAATCGCTAGATAGTTATACATGACACTGTCTCCTTTTTCATTTTGGTTTAATCTGACTTCTCTTTGTCTTTTAATTCTTTTAAAAACTCATTATACACTTCCTCTTGGACCGCTTTATGAGAAAAATTCATTCTGTACTGAGGGAATGTTTCCTGAATTTGCAATTCCTCTGTTTGAGGATTTTCTTCTTCAGTAGGTGAATCAAGCTCTTCCGCTGCAACAAAGCTAGAGCAGAAAAGCAACAAATACAATAATAAAAAGGAACGCACTTTACTTCTGATATACATGTTACTGCCTCCTATTTTATATTATGAAAAAGATTTTACTTGGGTTTAGATTTAGGTTTAGCAGCAGAAGAGACAAAACGAACATTAGAATAATCTATCCAACCTTCTTTCTTTTGTATTCCTTCTTTTTTATCAAAGTGAGTCTGCACTCTCACTCCTTGCAAACGTACTTTTAATTTATCCGGATCAATGGACAAAACCTTAGCCTTTTTACCTTTGTCCGCGCCCGTAATAACTAAAGCTTCATCTCCTTTTTTTAATTTGAGTTTCAAGAGTTTCCCCCTTTGTGTAATTTCTTTTCTAAATTTTTTCGTAATTTTAAAGCAAAAGGAGAAAGAGAGTTTTTAGAGCCTTTCATAAGAAAATTATCAATTCCACCGGTTTTATCTATAGAACGAATAGTACTAGCCGCCACCTTTAAACGAAAAGATCTCTTTAGGCAGGAACTGTAAAAAGTCTTAAGCTGAACATTAGGAAAAGCTCTTGATTTTGTCTTAATATTGGAATGACTTACCAGATTTTTAACTACTGGCCCTTTACCGGTTAATTCACATCTAGGCATAATACACTCCTGTATAATTTATAAAAATAGAAAGACAGCCAAAGAAAGTACAACAATTATATAATTTATTTCAATTATTATGTCATTAAAAAATGGTCTTTTATGGGCGTTAATCTGAATATCATCAAAAATTTATAAATATTTATTGTCTTAAAAGCACGCAATTGGTAAATATCCGAAGTGGAGGTAAAAACGCTTCCTAATTTTGCAATAAATAAAAATGGAAATAAAAATGGAAAAAGAACCGCTTAAAGCAGGTAAAAAACAGGTCAGAATAGATTATAAGTCTCCAGTAACTCTTTATCAGTTCATATCAGAAGGAGGTAAAATCAGTCCAGGCCGCATCACAAACCTTAAACACTCTGAACAAAGAACCCTTAGAAATGCTGTGAAAAAAGCCCGCAGGCTTTCTCTATTACCTGCCAGCGCCGGAGCTTATGACGATTTTGGTTATCCGGAACAAATATCAGCTACTCCTTTTGAAATAGATTGATCTTATTCTCCCTAAACTTTGTCTTAAACCATCTCTAAAAAATATTATACATCTTAACTTATTGACATATAATATTTTTACAATAATGAAATATTTACATTAATGTTTTCATTGAGAACTCCTACTTTAAAAAATACTGTTACAATTTGATATATCAATGTAAAATAGCATCGTTCAATAAATCCAAAACAGTTAGAATTTTTTAAAATATTATGATTTTTAAAACATTTGTTTTTTGCTTTAGTGTGTTTTTATCGATGGCCTTGTCCGTAAGTGAAGCTGCCATCGGGGCTGAAGCTGCTATCTCAAGATGTTTAAGGGGATTCAGGAGCCTGAACATATCTAACACTGGCAAAGAAAGTGTCTTGGATGTATATTCCAAGATCAACCAGGACCAAAAGAGAAAGGCTGAGTCCTACCTGGAAAGAACCTTGACTGAGAGAGAGGCTCAAGCTCTTGTGAATGCTTACAATGCAACAGATTTTCTCCCGAAGGATTTGGCTTACCTTAAAGAGCCTGAGCAAAAATGGATTCTTAAAGAAGCGGGCTTTTCAAGAGAGGAAATAGAATTAATTCTTTTTTATGAGTTGTTAGGTGATCCTTCGGACGCTTTGAATAGGCCCCAAAAAGCTTTAATCCAAAAAATTTTAGACGGAACTGTGTCGGCAAAAGAAAATAACTGGTTTTACACCACCGGATTAAGTTACTTCATACATAACTTTAATGGAGGTAATGTGGGTCGTATTATCAGATCCATACCTGGCGATCCACCAAAAATTGTGCTGGAAATGCCGGATCCGAAAACAGGAAAAATCACTAAAATAACAGTTAATATGAACGAAATAGATCCCATTCACAGTGAAATAGCTCACATTGAAAACGGATTAGATTACTATGTTTATGCCGGGGTTCCTGAAATAAGCCAAATATTCACCGCCTATCGATCAAAAAGAAAAGTCCTCAGCATAAAGGAACTGAATCTTCCTGAGAATAAGCCTCTTGATCCAGGACTGGAAGGTATAGACCCGAAATACACCAAGGGATGGTCTGAAATTCAGGAACAGATAGCCTTTGGCAAAGCTTTAAGGAATATGAAGACTCCTCCTCACCCACATAAAACTCATATTGAATATTTCGCCCTTAAAATTTCCCATCATATTAATTATATAAGAAATGGGATTATCCGGAGTAGAGTTTTCAGCGTAGAGGACAAACAAACTGCTCTTCATCGTTTGAGTCAGTTGGAGCAAGAGGCCCGACAGGTTGTTCGGAAAAAGACAGTGACTTATGTTTGGTGGCTCACATTCAATTTAAATTTGGCACAGGTTATTTCCGGAAAGGAAACCCTGAAATGGGAAGAAAATAATGACTCTCATTTATATCAAAGTATATCCCATTTTCCCGTTGTATTACTTCTTCCAACAATAGAGGGGGATTTGGGAAAGGCGGCCTTAAGTAGAGCTTTTTCCAACAGAATAATGCCTTTCGGATTGGTTACAAAGCCGACAAAGGTGGACAACAACCTCCTCTCTCCTATTGATTTTGCGAAACATGATATAGATCACGCCAACTCTCACAATATGTTAGATACATTTATTTATTCTCACCTTTCAGACCGGCAGTTCTTAAATACAAATGTGCATATAAGATTTATGGAAACTCTGTCAGGGCAGGAGAGAAAAAAGGCGGAGGAGGCTTATTTTCATTATACACATGAGCAGTAGTTTTCTTTTTTCTGTGAGATGAGAACCACATCTATCAATGATTCTTTTCTTTCCGTTTTTTTAATTTTTTAAATTAACCATTCCAAGTTATCCCACCCTGTTCCCTTTGTTTTACCTAATAAACATAAATCTCGTTCTTTTTTATTTATAATTATCCAACCATGTTTCCATTTTAATTTTTTTAGTCTCCAGCAATTAGGATTCAAACCAAACTCTTTTAGTTGTTCTATGAGATTTTTATTTTTTTTCATTAATGGCCTCCTTTTATGTTTTTTATCCAACAAAAAAGGAGATACAAAAAAGAGGTAAAGAAAAAACATTTGAAAAATCAGTTTTTAGACAGAGAAAAAACGATATTCGGCATATGATCCGAATTCCAGTCACACCGATTTTTACAAAGATGGATAACGGGAGCAATTTTCGGAAACTAATGCCATTTCTCTAATATTATTCTCGCTCATATTTTCAGCACCTGGAAGAAGCTTAAATGTTTTTTGTTCCTCTCTCAATAAGGCTTCTTTGCCATAGAAAAATAGAATATTTT
>JANQSX010000154.1 GCA_028279085.1 Bdellovibrionales bacterium | reverse complement strand
GAATGGCTATGAAGGTTTTGAGCAAACTGAGCATTGTTTTTTATAATATTCTGATATTTTTCCTTTAATACAAGGAATTGATCCTGAAGAAAGATGTTTTTATTGCTTAGCTGTTTGTTTAAATTAGCCAGAGATTGCATTTTTGATTCCATAAAGGAATTTTTTCTGAGGGTTACAGAAAGACGATTCATCAGATTTTCACTTTCCTGAAGAGCTGTTTCCAGACTTTCTGTTTTTTTTGCTGTGTTTTTATAAACAGCTTTCTTTTTAGGTTTTTCAGAAGGTAAGGGGATATTTTCCACTTCTTCCCAGTCCGCACCCTCTGGTAGATCTTGTGGGTAATAAGAGTCCATTCTTGTCCCTAAGTTTTTGTAATTACAACTCTTAAAATTTTTTCAGTGCCTGGAATATTTGTCAAAGCAAAAGCCTTTGTATTTATACCACGCGCAATCCTTAAACAATCGCTATCTTCCGGTGAAAACTTGTCATTCCGGCGCAGGCCGGAATCCAGAGGATGTTTAGGGCTTTTACTGGATTCCGGATCAGGTCCGGAATGACAGGATCAGGTCCGGAATGACAGGATCAGGTCCGGAATGACAGGATCAAGTTCGGAATGACAGGATCAGGTCCGGAATGACAGGATCAGGTTCGGATATAGTGAAAGCCCTCTAAGAGCTTTCAGTGTTTTTAACTGACTTTGAGACGATAGGCTTGTTTTTATATAATTCTCTAAATATTACCCTTTTTTTTATCTAAAATCAGAGTAGGGAGTCAAAAAAATGACGGTTAAATTCTTTTTATTCTTGATACTTTCTCTGTGTTGGTCCTATGTGGCTGCTGCAAAATATAAAGTGTGTTCTATTACTATTAACTCCGCTGATGAAATTGAAGTGTTTAAAAAACAACTGGGAACTCAAGATTTTGAGTTTGTTGAATTAGTGCCTTTATCTATAGAATCGCGTCCGAATAATATTCATTGGTTTACAAATGCTTGTAAACAAGGGCATCAATGTGACATTTTAGTTATTTCAGGGCATTTTGGAGGTTTGTTTTTTGGTGAAAAAAATAATTATATCCTTCCTGTGGATATTATGGAAAAGCAATCCTGTTCCGGTTCTTGCTCCGGTCTATTATCCAATGTAAAAGAGGTTTTTTTGTTTGGGTGCTATACATTAGCTAACAAACGTAGTCGTCAAAGAACACCTGAGGAGCATTTGGAAGTACTTTTGCATCATAATTACGCCCGAGATATGGCGGAAACAGTGGTTGCCGGAATTTATCTTCCTTTTGGTTTGTCTTTTGAACATCAAATGCAATTAGCTTTCTCCGGTGGGAGCAGTATTTATGGATTTACTGAACTTAGCCCATTAGGAAAAGATATTCGTTGGCCTTTAACTAATTATTTCACAGAGATCAAGAGACATTATGGTAGTTACAAATCCTGGTTGGATCAAAAAAGACCTCAAGCACAAAATCCTTTGATTTATAATACAATTGGAGGAGCCATTTCAGAAGTAAAAGGAATAGGACCGGATAATAATCAATTTCCGCAGTTTCAAAAAATATGTAATTTATATCAAGAGGATTTGGATAAAGTAAAAGGTATGCAGGAGGTTCAGAATTTGATAGCGGCTGGTGATGGTCCAATGGCGTATTTAGCTATTAAAAATTTTATATCTGAAAATCGTCCATTTGAAGGGAACAGTTTAACAATTTTTAATAAAATAAAAGAGAATTCAGATTTTAAAAATGAATTTTATGTTTTGTACAACCAAATCAGTTCACGTCTTCCTTATGTAAAAATTCAATTTCTTAATTTTCTAAACTTTTTTTCATGGGTATCTGATTCTTTTTACAAGAGAGAATTAAAAACTAATACTCTTAAAATAGTTAGCCAACCTACTTCAGAAGCTTATGATTTTGCTACGGCTCTTGTTTATGATGAGCAAATTTCTGTGCCGGATTTGAACTTAAGCGAAGAAGATTTTCCGTCTGGTTTTTACCGTAAT
>JANQSX010000141.1 GCA_028279085.1 Bdellovibrionales bacterium | reverse complement strand
GGGTAAGAACACCCCTACTAGGGTTTTCTTTTATTACGGACTTGATCCGCAATCCAGTGAAAGAGTAGAATGTAATATATGAGTTAATAATGAATTTTTACCCTCAAGAAAATAACAAAAAATTGAAAGTATGTCGTATAGCTGTTATTGGAAATTGTGGAAGTGGAAAAACTGTTTTCTCAAAACGCTTAACTACTTTATCTAATTTGCCAGTTTATCACTTAGACGATCTCTTTTGGAATGCAGATTGGATTCCAACGAAACCAACAGTTTGGAAAAAGAAAATAAACGACTTAGTATTACAAGATAAATGGATTATTGATGGAACCTTTGACAATACACTTACTATCCGTTTGAACCAAGCCGATCTTATTATATTTTTGGATATACCTTTATGGCGTTGCCTTTGGCGAGTAATAGTACGAGACATAAAACGCTATTGTGGTCAGCGCGACACTTTACCTTTACGAATCCGTAACCAACCACATCGACCCAAAGGTGGCGAAGGTATCATTACTTTTTGGTTATATGTTATTTCTTTTTCTATTCGTCGTCGGCCAAAGATATTAAAACAGTTACAGAATGTTAAATGTCCAACAATTATACTACATAAACATAGTGAGATTGAAGAATGGCTAAACACTTTTACTCCTAAAGCAGTTGACTTTTAAGTCATATAGTAATAAAAAATATCATTCTATAAATGAAAGATTTATCAATCCAGTTTGAAGCTTCATACCTGAATTGAAAGATGATGTAATTGGAATGACAAGCTCATAAGTCAAAGTCAGCTCAAAATGAGTTCGGCTTTGTACACAGAGCGGCTGATTCCGGCCTTCGCCGGAATGACGACTCTGTGGCAAAACGCATGTCTGAACTTTTGAGCTGATTTTGACTTATGAGCTAGGTATTTTCAATTCTACTGGATTCCGGATCAAAGCCTGCCCCCGTGCAGGCGGGGGTCCGGAATGACAAAATAGCTGGGGGAATTTAAAATAAGATGAAAGTTTTTACAGGTAACGCCAATCCTGAGTTCGCAAAAAAGGTAGTAAACTACTTAAACATTCCTTTGGGAAATTGTGAAATATCCCGTTTCGCAGATGGAGAGGTGCAAGTATCTATAAAAGAAAATGTGCGTGGCTCAGATGTTTTCATCATCCAAAGCACCTGTAACCCTGTAAACGAAAATTATATGGAATTATTTATCTTAATGGACGCCATGAAAAGAGCCTCCGTTAGAGAAATTACTTTGGTTATGCCTTACTATGGTTATTCCCGTCAGGATCGAAAAGCGGAACCCCGCGCTCCCATATCCGCCCGCTGTGTAGCTGATCTCTGCCAAGTGGCCGGGTCTAAAAGACTATTAGTGGTGGATCTTCATGCCCCCCAAATTCAAGGTTTTTTTAATGGTCCGGTGGATAATCTATTTGCCTTTCCTGTAATGGCTGAAGCCTGGCAGAACAAAAAAAGCTCCATAAAAGATATTGTTTGTGTGAGCCCTGATGCAGGTGCTGTGGAAAGAACAAGAGCCTTTGCGGAAAAAATTAAAAGCCCTATTGCCGTCATAGATAAAAGACGGGACAGACCCAATGAAGCCAAAGCTTTTCATATCATTGGAGATGTACAAAATAAAACAGCCCTCATCATAGATGATATGATTGACACGGCCGGGACTCTTTGTGTAGCCGTTAATAATCTTATTGAACATGGAGCAAAAGAGGTTTATGCCATTGTTACCCATGCTGTTTTTTCCGGTCCGGCTCTGGAAAGAATTGAAAAAAGCCACTTGAAAGAAGTTTGGGTAACTGATACGATTCCCATAAAACAGAAGAGCCATAAAGTACATCGTGTCTCCGTTGCCCCTCTTGTAGCGGAAGCTATGAAGCGGATACACTCTAAAGGTTCAGTAAGCGCTCTTTTTTAATTTTATGTTTAACCGGTTAAATGAAGGAAAAAGCAATGTCTGAAAAAAAAGATTTAGAGTTTGAAGTTTTTTCAAGAAAATCTGGCAGTTCTATTTCTCGCCACCTCAGAAGAGAACAGCTTGTACCGGCTATTGTTTATGGCCCAGGCCAAAAATCTATTCCTTTATCTTTAGATATTCGTTTTGCAGAAAAATATTCTAAAAAAGAGTATGAAAATAAAATATTTACTTTTAAATCAGAAGAAAAAGAACTCAATGGCCTAAAAGTTATTAAAAAAGACATTAGTTATCACAAATTAACCAGAAAACCTCTTCATTTGGATTTTCTTTCATTGGATATGAGTAAAACAGTGCGCGTGAACGTGGAAATTTATTTCACTGGTAAATCAAAAGGAGTGAAAGAATCCGGAGGGGTGTTTAATGTACTTCGCAGAAGTGTGGAGGTGGAATGCCTACCGACTGAAATTCCTGAATCTTTTTCTATTGACATAAGTCCTTTGGATATTAATCAGAATTTTCACGTTTCAAATTTACAAATACCGGAAAACATTAAGCTCATTACAAGCCCGAAAGAATCTTTATGCGCTGTCAGTGAAGTGACAGAAGAGGAAGAAAACAAGGTTGATGAAAGTCAGCAAACTAGTGAAGCTGCTCCATCCGCAGAGACAAAACAGGAAGAAAAAAAAGAAACCAAGTAAAAAATGAAGCTGATTGTTGGTCTCGGTAATCCGGGAGAAAAGTATCTTTTAACTCCTCATAATATTGGCTGGATACTTATAGATGCTCTAGCTCATTTTTTTAATATTAAATTACAATCTAAAAAGAAATTCTCTTCAGAAATAGCTCTTACCGAAGATAAAAAAATCATTTTTCTAAAGCCTCTTACCTATATGAATCTTTCCGGAAAAGCGGTAAAAAGTGTAATGGACTTTTATAAACTCAGTTTGGATGATCTTTTAGTTATCCATGATGACACTGACTTACCTTTTTTATCTCTGCGTTTTCAAAAAAACCGTGGACCGGCCGGTCACAACGGATTGAAAAACATAAATGAAGAACTAGCCAGCCAAAACTACACTCGCTTGAGGATAGGAATGCAAGCTTTTATAGAACAAGAGTACCAAAAAGAGACACATTCCACTGCAACTCAAAATCAAACAAAAGTATATGACCAAGACGAAAATAAAAAAGAAAACTGGCTCTCTTCTTTACCTCCTGTAAATCCACTTTTACTCACCAATCATCCTACTCCCAATTTAACAAGACTGGTTTTAAAACCTTTTACAAAAAAAGAGCAGGAATTATTACCCGATTTTTTAAATAAGACTATTGAAGCTTTTGAATATTTCTTATCAGAAGGACTGGAAAAGTCCGCTAATCGTTACAACAATGTATGAAACTATTTCTGGATTCCGAATCCAATCCAGAATAACAAACTAGTCCAAATGGGGGTCGTGACAATGGGGGTCGCGACAAAAAGCTTACTATTGACACCTTTAGTTAATATCAGTAACATTTATGGAAAATGTTTTGACAGTAATGTGATGTTTTTACAACATAAACAAAAACCAAGGAGGTAATAATGAAAGTAGGAAAGTCTATTTTATGTTGTCTAGCTTTTATGCTGGCATACAGTCCTTATGCTCTGTCTGACGACAGTGTGTCATATCAGGCAATGGCGGAGGATTCTTCTTCTACAGCTGAATTATACAATAGTTCTCCTGTTAAAATGATAAGCAATGGAGCTTATATCGGAGGAGGGGTTGCATCTATATTTCTAGGTTTAGGAATAGGTACAGCCATTCAAGGGAGATATAAATGGGTTCATACTGTAACACAGGGTTTGTGTTTCGCAGGATTGATCACCACAGGTATAATAACGGTCGACAATGCACTAGACAAAAAAATCAACTGGACGACAATGTCGATGTATTTAGGGTTCGGTTTGGCTCTAGGTGGGCTAAGAATATGGGAGATCATAGACACATGGATGCTTCCTGATCACTATAAGATAGGAAAAGAACCTGCTTTTCAGGTTTTGCCTTTAGCTTATTATGACCAAGATTTGGATGCTACAAGCTTAGGTCTTTCTCTAAAATATAATTTTTAAAGAAAATTAAAGATAGAAAATAATAAAAGGGAGTCTGGTTAGTAGAGTTTTCAAAAACTCTACATCTGTCTCCCTTTTTTATTGCATCAATTATATACAAAGGATCTGTCCTAAATAAAAAAATGAAATGTGGTATTATCGGACTTCCCAATGTGGGGAAAAGCACTTTATTTAATTGTCTGACGGCTTTAAAAGCCCCCGCAGAAAATTATCCTTTCTGCACGGTAGATCCTAATATTGGACGGGTCAATGTGCCGGATGCACGATTGGATAAATTGGCCCGAATCTTTGAACCGGAAAAAGTCACCCCCACCAGTATGGAATTTGTGGATATTGCCGGCCTTATTCCCGGAGCGCATAAAGGGGAAGGCTTAGGCAATCGCTTCTTAAGCCATATAAGAGAAGTAAATGCTCTTATTCATGTTGTGCGGGTTTTTGAAAACAAAGACATTGCTCACACCCAAGGACATATAGATCCACTCAGAGACATTCAACTCATTGAGACAGAACTCCTTCTAGCGGATATAGAATCCTTAGAAAAAAAGAAAGAAAAACTAATAAAACTTTTCAAAAGTAATAAAAATAAAGAGCTAAAAACAGAACTCACTTTAATAGAAAACCTTATTCACTTACTACTTAACGAGGAAAAACCAGCCAAAGAATATTCACCGGAAAAAGAGGAAGAAATATATTTTCAAAACCTTCATTTACTGACAGCCAAGCCCTGCCTTTATGTTTGCAACACAGACGAACAAAAGGTAAACAACACAGTTTCTATAGAAAATATAAAAAATAAATATGGGGCGAATGCTGTCCTGCCCATCTCCGCCTCTTTAGAAGCACAGATAACGGAATTGGATTCAGAAAAAGAAAAACAGGAATTTCTCACTGCTTTAAATTTAACCGAATCGGGATTAAACCGATTGATTAAATCTTCCTACTATCTATTGAATCTTATTACCTTTTTTACGGCTGGAAAAAAAGAAGTAAGAGCCTGGACCATTTCCAAAGGGACAAAAGCTCCTGAAGCAGCGGGAAAAATCCATAGTGATTTTCAAAGAGGTTTTATTTGCGCAGAAGTCTATTCTTTTGAAGACTTGAAAACAGCTCAATCAGAAAAAGCTTTGAAAGAATCCGGCAAATATCGGCAAGAAGGAAAAGAGTATATTGTTCAAGATGGGGATGTTATTCTTTTTCGTTTTAATATTTAGTATTAGTTACCCTGATTGCATTGTTTTAATTGCTCTTCTAACTGCTTCTTTTCCCGTTCGCACATTTCTACTATTCTGTCTAAATTATGGTTCGTACTTTCGTGTACGGTCTCTATAGCTGCACTTAATTTAGTGTACAAACTGTTTATTATGTCCTCTGATAACTCCTGTTTTACTGTAGCTAATCGTTTCATATCTCGCTCAACATCTTCCTTAACCCGATTTATCATTGCTTGGTCTCCCAAACTTCCAAAACAAGAAAAAAGTAACAAAACAACTATTAAACTCTTCATACTAGAACCTCCTTAAAAAAATGCTCTTTTTACTTAGAAGAATATTAATCGGTTAATTCGTGAAAAATCTAAAGCAAAAATTCTATTTCTTAGTTGATAGAGGTTATATTAATAAAGGCTATCTCTTTACTTCAGGTTGAAGCAAAACGAGTTCGGATTTGAAACAGAGTAGCTGAAAGCTCACTCTGTGGCAAAACGCATGTCCGAGCTTTTGAGCCAACCTGAAGTAAAGAGATAGCTATTGTCAGTTAAACTCCAGACCAAGTCTGAAATAACAAACACACTATCAAAAGGAGGACAAACTCTCTTTAAGGAGTTTGGCTTCTTGAGGAGTTTTCAACAAACTATCAATACCTGGAAGACTTCCCTGCTCCAGATATTTCAAAGCTGCTCCCCCACCCGTGGATATATAATCAAAACATTCCTGTTTACCGGATTGTAAAACCGCTGCAATGGAATCTCCTCCCCCCACCACCCGAAAAGTGTTTTTACATTGGGTAATAGCTTCACACATAGACAAAGTACCTTTAGAAAATTCATGATCCTCAAATTTTCCAACAGGCCCATTCCAAAAAACAGTGCGGGCTTTATTAAGCTCTTTAGAAAATAGTTCTATTGTTTTAGGCCCTATATCCATAGGACAAAATCCATCCGGCACTTCAGAATCATTAGTAATTTTCTTTTTATTTTTATTTCCATTCATTGGCACTACGACATGATCTATTGGTAACAACAGTGGCTTTTCGCGAATTTGTAAACGATTTATAAAATTTTCCGCCATTTTAAGACTTTCTTTTTGAATAAAAGCCTCTCCTGTTGACACCCCTTTAGCTTTTAAAAAAGTGTAGGCCATCACCCCCCCGATTAGAACGGAATCCACACGATCAATGAGACAATCAATAGCTTTTATTTTATCACTGACTTTTACTCCACCGGCCAATAGCACGAAAGGAGAGGGAGAACGATCACGGATATAATCTAAAATCTCTTGCTCTTTCTTCATAGAAAAACCCTGTCCACAATTTTTTACTGCTTGAGGAAGAGCCTCTACACTCACGTGGTGTCTATGGGAAACACTAAAAGCTTCATTAATATAGATGTCCACATAAGAAGATAGCTGTTCCGCCCAATGACGATCCCCCTTTTCCTCTCCTGGATGGAAACGAAGATTTTCCAAAAGAACAATTTTTTTCTCATTCAAGGAAGACAGTAAAACAGAAGGGATAACCGATTCTATATCTTCAATAAAAAGCACTTCACAGTTTAACTCCTTTCCTAAATAATAACCAAAAGGCTCTAAACTCAGTTTCTTTTTATTATCTTTGTTAGGACGACCCCGATGACTTCCTATAATGACTCTGGCTTGATTTTTAAGAGCATATTTAAGAGTGGAAAGAGCTGATTGAAGACGAATATGATCTTCCACAAACCCGTTTTTGACAGGCACATTAAAATCCGTTCGGATGAACACTTTTTTGTCTTTTAATTCAAAGTCATCAATAGAATATACATGAGTCCTAGGCATATTAAATTTTATCCCTTAAAAAATCTATCATTCTTTGGGAAAAACCAATTTCATTATCGTACCAGGCAATCACTTTTATCAGTCCTCCCTCCACTTGCTCAGTAGAAGGTAAATCCACCACACAACTATAAGGGCTTCCATTGAAATCCACACTTACCAACTTTTTTTCTTCACAAGCCAGTACTCCCTTTAACCTTTCTTTTTCCGCAGATAAAAAAGAAGCATTAACTTCCTGAGCATTGGTTTTTTTCTGTGTACGAAATACCATATCCACCAAACTCACATTAGCTGTAGGCACACGAATGGCCATTCCTTTTACTTTGCCATTGAGGTGAGGAAAAATACGAGTGAGCATATTAGCTGCACCCGTACTAGTGGGAATCATAGAGAGAGCTGCCGCCCTAGCTCTCCTCAAATCTTTTTTATGTGAAGAATCCAGCAACTTTTGATCCTGAGTATAGGAATGAACAGTAGTGAACATTAATTCTTCTATCTTAAATTGCTCATCCAGAACTTTTATAAGAGGAGCCAAGCAATTAGTGGTACAGGAAGCATTACTGATAATATTGTGCTTTTCTTTTTGATAAGAAGATTCATTTACTCCGTACACTAAAGTAAAATCCTCCCCTTCAGCGGGAGCAGACACAAAAACTTTTTCAGCACCTCCCTTAAAATGACCTTTTAAATCTTCTCTTTTTTTAAATACACCAGAACATTCCAACACCCAATCCACTCCCCATTTATTCCAAGGAATTTCAGAAGGATGTGAATAAGAACAATAGGTAATTTGTTTTTCATCAACTTGCAGTATATTATCTTTAACTGAAATGTCCTTTCCATAAATACCATGTACACTATCATATTTTAAAAGATGCGCGGCCATCTCAATAGAGGAGCGACTGTTTATAGCTACAATATCTAAATCGTCCAGAGCCAAACGAAACAAACACCGACCAATGCGACCAAACCCATTAATACCTATTCTTAGTTTTTTCATATTTACCTTTCACTTATATTTAACAAATAGTTAAACAAAAACTCTCTTTTAATCAATTAAAAAATTACTCCTGTAAAAACATAACCTTTTTATAGAAATGAAAACTCAGCAAAATAGATTGGTATATTCTCTTTAAGACAAAAGCAGCTCAAACTGTCATTCCGGCGAAAGCCGGAATCCAGAAGAAGTATCAGTCATTTTCTGGATTCCGAATCAAGTTCGGAATGACAGGTAATATTTCTCCATTCAAAATTGGTTCAAATTATTATCTCTGTTGAACTGATATTAAACAAATCATTATAATTACTTTGGGTTTTTTGTGATAAATCCTCAAGGGATACTTTGTGCAGATTAGCTACCACTTGGGCTGTATGCACTACCCAAGCCGGTTTATTTTGTTTCCCTCTGTGTGGAACAGGAGCTAAATAAGGAGCATCCGTTTCCAAGTGCAAACGATCCAGTGGCACTTTTTGACATACCTCTCTTAACTCCTCTGCCTTTTTAAAAGTGATGATACCACTAAAAGAGATATTAAATCCCAAATCCAAAGCCGCCCTCGCCAAATTCCAAGTACCGGAAAAGCAATGTAGCAGCCCCCGTACAGAACCACTAAATTGCTTTAAAATGGCAACTGTATCCTCCTCTGCAGAACGGGTATGAATTTCCACCGGTAATTTTTTTTCTTTAGCCAGTACCATTTGACGATAAAAGGCTTCTTTTTGTTTTTCTCTCTCTGAATACTCATAATGATAGTCCAAACCAATTTCTCCACAGGCAATAATATTTTTCTCATCCAGAACTTTTTTTAGTTGTTTTTCTATTTCATCACTATAAAGTTTTGCAGAATGAGGGTGTAAGCCCAAAGCCCCTTTTACTTGCGCGAACTTTTTAGAAAAACCCATTACCAACGGCCAGTCATCCGGTTCCGTACCAATGGTAATTATTTGTGTAACACCGGCTTGCTGAGCTTCCTCCACGGCCAATTCCGCCGGAATATCCAGCATGTTCAGATGAGTATGTACGTCTGTCCACATTTTCGCTCCTTTGAATTCACCTTAAACAACAAATCTTTAATCTGCATAAATAAATTATCAAAAGCCAAAGGAGAGTCAGCGTGTCCCTTCAGATCTTTTTCTAATTGAACTGTTTTTTGAAAAATTATCTCTAAAACAGCAAAAGGGATTTTTTGTAAAATATTTAAAATGTTTTTTTGATCCTGATGAATAATATTAGTTCCATGGAGTTTTTTAATACAAGCATCCCTTAATATTTGCTGCCAGCAAAGACAAACAAATAGAGCTTGTTCCCGTTTTTTAACTAAATCAGCTATATCTACAAAAGGACTTAACTCTTCTCCTGATACAGCCATTGCAAGTAATTGAAAAGCCTGCTCCCTTACACTTTTATTCTCCTGCCATTTTTCCAGTTCGTCCATACTGCCTTGAGAGGCTTTTATCATCCATTTTTCTTTTAAATCAAAAGACGGTGCTTGTATTTTTTTTTGCATACCAGGTTTTACACTTATGTTTTCTTTTCCATTTTTTAAATCCGCGGATTGTATAGTTTTATACATATCCGCCGGTTTTAGAGGAAAAAATCTTAGTGTTTGTACACGGGAACGAATCGTTACCGGAAGAGCCGATAAATGAGAAGAGATCAGAATAAAGTAAACATGAGAAGGAGGCTCTTCAAGAATTTTTAACAAACTATTAGCAGCCTGAAGATTCATCTGATGAGCGGAATCAATAATAATCAAGCGTGCAGGGGCAAAACTTTGCAGAGAAAGAAACTGATTAATTCTTCTAATGGAATCCACTTTTATATATAGCCCATCCGGCTGAATGTATAATACATGCAAACTCTTTTTTTGTTCCACAGAAATACAAGAAGAACACTTTCCACAAGCTGGATGTTCTTTTTCACAAAGAAGACTTTGCGCCAGAGCTTCAGCTACTTTTCTACGACCAATACCTGAAGGCCCTGTAAATAGAAGAGCATGAGGCAAATGTTTATCTTCTACAGCAGATAATAGTTTTTCCAATTGAGTTTTATGGCCATAAATATTGTTTAAGAGTTGAGCCATTTTCGTTTTTTAAACTCCTCTATAACTTGAGCCGTGAGTTCTTCAGGAGACAACAAGGCATTTAATACATGCCAAGAAGCCGCATTTTCTTTAGCCAAAGACAAGTAATATTCTCTAACTCTCTGATGAAATTGTCTGTCTTGCATTTCAAAACGATCGGAAGAGTGCCCTTTGATATGACTTCTTTTTTCTTTTTCCGCAACAGGCATATCCAATAAAATCCACAAATCTGGTTTGATATCTTCCGGAACAGTAAACTGATTCAGCCATTTCACTTTTTCCGGGGAAAGACCACGTCCGGCACCTTGAAAAGCGGAAGTGCTAGGCCAGAACCGATCACATATCACCCATTTCCCCATTTCTATAGAAGGTATAATAACTTTTTCAATATGATCACGGCGACTGGCGGAAATAAGTAAAATTTCCGTTTCCGATGAAATAGCCTCACCATAGGGGTTTAACACCACCTCTCTTATCTTCTCTCCCAAAACAGTACCCCCTGGTTCACGGGTACTGATAAACTCCACCTCTTCTTTTTTTAATTCTTTAGAAAGGGATTCAATTAAAGTACTTTTACCTGAATGATCTAAGCCTTCAAAAACAATAAACGGCATTTTTACTCCTGTTTTCTTAAACCCAATTAAACTGCACTCTCTCTAAGAGAGTCAAGTCCATTCCTATACACTTTTCCAAGAAAATAGAATCCCACCCAATCAAGGAAACCGGTCTATTCAAGACAAAACTATATTAATAATTTAAATTTTGGATGGCGAGACTCACTGCTTTTTCCGGATCCTCTTCTTTTTCAAATTGAGCACAATAATCGATAAACAACTTTATATCTTTATTCACTATAGGCGAAGAAAACAGTTTTTCAAACTCATCCATAGAGTAATTATAAGAACGATAAGAAAGCAGTCGAGCATTATTTAATTTTATTTTCGCAAAATGATTATAATTAGTCGTTTGAAGTTTTGGTTGAACTTCCTCTAAAAAACGATTCTGAATTTCTGCTAGTCTTTTTTGCTTCATTTCCCTACTAATTTTCCCTCTATTAGTTTTATACCAGTTACTCAAAGCATTATACTCTCTCACCATGAAAGCGGAAAATAGCAATTCATCCTCCCACTCTTTCTGCATAGTTGTAACTATTTCAGAACCATCCTTCTTTTCCAAATAAAAAGCAATGGCCGCTTTCCTGCCTACAAACTCAGCAAATCTTTCATTGAAATCGACATGATCTTCAAAAAACAAAACAGTATGAGCTAATTCATGAAATATTGTTACTGCAAAATCACTTTCACTATAAGATAACATACTGGAATATATAGGATCTTCAAACCAACCTAAAGTGCTATAGGCTGTCACCCCTCTAATATAAATATCATACTCTTCTTTTGGAAAAGACTCAGCCGCTTCTTTAGCCATTTCTTTATCAAAATAACCTTTGTATGGCATAGAACCCACAATAGGAAAATCCCATATATAAGCTTTTAACTCATAAGCCGGTGAAACCCTTAAAAGATAGCTAACATAAGGACGATACAGATGTACATAAGTTGAATATATATCCTTATCTATATTCATTTTCAGTTTTTCAAGAGCAAATGTTTTTATTTCTGAAACCATTTCCAGCTTTTTCTTTTCATCTGCACTAAAATCATATTCTTCAAAAGCTTCTTCAATGGACACGCGATCGTTTAACAAATCAACTTGTTCAACAGATACATGCCATAAGTACTCTATAGAAGAACAGCCCGTAAGAAAAAACAGGAAGAATAAGGCATTTATATTATATATCTTTTTCATTTATGGGGCCTTTATCTCAGATCATTTTAAGCAACTGTATATCATCCAAACCTTTAAAAGCCAAGAAAAGGCGCTCAAGTCCCAAAGCCACACCGGCAGAAGGGGGCATTCCCGCTTTCATATCATTTAAAAGTTGATAAGCAGGAGGAACTTTTTGCTTTCCTTTTTTTTCTCTTTTTAAATTATCCTCCTCAAAGCGTTCTTTTTGCTCTGCCGGTTTAATCACTTCATCAAAAGCATTAGCTAATTCCATGCCTTTCCAAAAAAGCTCAAAACGGCTGGCCCAACCCTCCGGACCAATACGAGCATAAGCCTTTTGAAAAGAGGGGTAATTATAAACAATCAAAGGTGTGTCTTTATCCAAATAGGGTTCAATTTCATTCAAAAACAACAAATAAAAAAGATCATTTATATCATCCGACTCTTTGTAAGGAATATTTCTTTTATTTAATTCTTTCATAAAATCATTTTTAGAGGAATGAGGATGCAGCTCCATATTAAGATGCTTTTTAAATAATTCAGCCATGCTTATTTTTTTTAATTTTGGAACAGAAGAATGTTTTATTTTCTTTGACAAAACATCAAGTAGAAAACAAATATCTTCCATTAAAGTTTCTAAACCGGAATAAGCCCGATACCATTCCAGTAAATAAAACTCCATACAATTAACAGGTCCGGATTCCCCATTTCGGAAACATTTTTTTACTTCATAAATATCCGTCCACCCTCGACAAAGAAGTCTTTTCATCTGCATTTCAGGACTGGTGCTTAAAAATAACTTTTTGATATTTTGATCTGGATTCCGGCCTTCGCCGGAAGGACGAGAGTGACCAAGATGATTAGGATGATATAATTCAGTCTCAAACAAATCCAAATCCGGTTCTGTTCCAGGGCAATCAACTAAGGTAGATGTCTCCACTTGCTCCACCCCCATTTGTTTCATCGCTTGATGAGTCCAGTCTAAAAATTTAAACCAGTCTTTCTGAAGCTGAGTCGCTATAAAGGAACTGGAAAGCTCTTTATCCTTTATGTTTACAGAAACCAAAACCACTTTATTTATATTGTGGATTGTCTTTATTACAGTATCTTCTTTTTCTTCTATATTAACACCACAGTTGATCCGATTATTTTGATGAACAAACGAGTTGCTTTTCGCAAACGAAGCCGTTTGTATAATATCATTTTGCACATACACCATAAGATGGTCACCAGTTCTTAAAAGAGAGAACACTTCTTTCCAACTTATATTTTTTGATTTTTCATCAAAAGTAAAAAATAACCGGCAGTCTTCCGATACAAAATATTTTATCTTATGAAATTGAGAACTCAGCACAAAAGAATCAACAGAAATATCTTCTGTAAGCTTTCCTCCTTGAATTATTTTTCTTTCCTTCTTATTAGAATGAGATAACCTGTATATAGAACCTGAATTATCAGGTAAAACAGGATAACAACAATTGCTAATAAATTCTTCTCTGTTTTTCATATCAACACACTCTTGTCATTCCTGTAATGTTCAGTAATTTGCCGACAAAAGTATACTGATATAACAATAAATGCTCTCTCCCATCAAGGTCAGTTAAAAACACGGAGAGCTCTTAGAGAGCTTTCCGTTTAATTTTACAAGAGTTACATCGTTAAACTTGAAAGGTCGTTTAGACCTTTCAAGGGATTCTGGATCCTATGTAATCCTAAATTTTAGGCAAAATTGCCTGGGGCTAAGGATTTGAATGCCTCTTGTCCTTTTTATATTTAATAATCTTTTATCACCAGTGACAATCACTGATGCTTTGGCACTAACAGCAAGTTCTAAAAGAAAATGATCTGTTTCATCCGGAAAAATAATCTTATCTATAGATTCTGGTACAACCACAAGAGACTTGTTAAACAGTCTTCCTAAGATAGACTTAATTGGTTTTTGATTTTGTAATACTTCAACGATGTAAGGTTTTTTAAAAACTTTATTTAATTCCTGTTTTAATTCATGACTTATAGCTACAAGAACCCGATCAAAAAGCCAAGCATCAATGATTTTAGCTGGATAAGAACCACTGTCATCCAAAAAACCACTTACAATAACATTTGTATCAATAACGACGGATATTCTTTTTTTTGCGCTCACTACGAACTTCTCTTTGTGCTTTTAAAGCCATATTCATAATGGCTTTACTGGAGTAACCCTTTTTCTTTGTATTTTGTCTGATCTTAGTAAGCACATCCAAAGCTTTCATTTCTTCTCGGGAAATAGATTTGCAAACCTTTTGAACGCCAACACGGATTAATTCCGCCACTGATTTATTTTGGATAAGTGAAAGAGTTTTCAAAGTATCTAATTCATCTTCTTCAATATATACTGTTGTTTTTCTTAACATGGTAATTATATAAATACCATATTACCATATATATGTCAAACTATGAAAATTTTACAGGATTTTTACAGGATACATAAGTTAAGAGAAATTTGAAGCGGCTAGTTATCCACTTCTTATTTCTCACTTAATCGGAAGTCGACCATTCCAGACACTTACTAAACTCCGCTGAAAGAGTAGGACACAGCTAAAGCAAAGCGCAGACTTTACTTTAAGATTGTGCTGAAACGAAAAGACGGATTTTAGCAAGACAGGAATATAACAAACATGATTGCCAATAAAGAAGGAGGCAAGATTAAAATAGGCTCATACAAGCGATTTTAGAGTAAAAAATTTTAAGAGACCAACCGATAAAATAAGTATATGAAGCTTTTTATTATTCTTTTTCTACTTTTTCCTTCATTAGCCATGGCTTTTATTGGAGGTGTTCCTTATAAAAAAACAGAAATATGTCGAAAAATACACGATGATTATAATGGTTATTACAAAGCCGAAGGCTACGCTTACCTATTAAAAAAAGCCAATCCTGACAAAGCTAAAGCCATCGCTGATGCGATCGAATACAAATGCTTTAAGCAAAGTCCATCTTGTATTGAGTCATTAGGTGCTGTTGCTAAAGCCAATGCTGACTATAAAAAAGCCTACGCTGACCATTCCAGAGCCAAAGCTGACTATTTCAGAGCCACTGCCGAAGTTGACAAAGCCAAAGCCTACGCTGACCTGTTAAAAGCCAAAACCCACAAAGAAAAAATAAAAGCTGAAGCCACCTTTAGATTTGTCACAAGATTTTACACCGTTGGAAGATTAATTTTTCCCTTACATGAAGCCGAAGCTGCCAAAGCCAAAGCCACCGCTGACCAAGCCAAAGCTGAAGTTGACATGGACAAAGCGGAAGCTGACGCTGCCAAAGCCACCGCTGCCTTTTTAAAATATTGCCGTTAAATAATATGCTTAATTGTTGAAACTATGGGTAAAAAAGAAATAAACATTTTTATTATTTGTATTCTTTTATCTGGCATTAGTGGGTGTAAAAAACCATTAACAAACAAACAAAAGTTAATGAATAAATATTCAGAAGTTACAAAAGAGCTTAGCCATGCACAAGATACAGCGGCGAAAAATCAAAAAGAAGCTATAGATAAATATTGGGAAAATAAACCAGTTCTGCAAAGGATATATCAAATAAATAAAGAAACAACGGAATGTTTATCTAAAACACCTTTAGGAGATATTAAAGAACGCAGAGAATTTTACGATCACTGGAACGATCAGACCAGGGTCACACCGGATCGGGTAATGATAGAAAAACAGATCAAACACTATGAGGCTTTAATAGAATGTTTTAGAGAAGATTACTCAAAAATCAACCCGTTATTAAAAGGTGAAATATGAAGCTTTTTATTATTCTTTTTCTGCTTTTTCCTTCATTAGCCATGGCTTTTTTTGAAGGTGTCCTATATAAAGAAGAAACAGAAATATGTCAGCAAATAAAAAGCAAACATCTCAAAGTCTATGCTGACAACGACAAAGTCCATGCTGACTTCCACAAATTCATGGACCGATCCCGAAAGTTCGACCTATCCCGATTTTTAGCTGGCCACTCCAAAATCAATGCTGCCCAATCCAAAATCGATGCTGACATTTCCAAAGTCATTGCTGATGCGATCAAATACAAGTGCTTTAAACAAAGTCCAGCCTGTATTGAGTCATTAAAAGCCCGATCCAAAGCCTTTGCTGCCCGATCTAAAACTACTGCTGACATATCCAAAGCCCGTGCTGCCTACTCCAAAGACAAAGCCCTATTAAAAGCCGATGCTGACCTAGAAAAAGCCGATGCCACCCTATTAAAAGCCAATGCTGCTCTAGAAAAAGCCAAAAGAGCCGTTGATACCCTATACGAAGACAAAACCCGAGCCAAAGCCTATGAAGCCCGATCCAAAGCCTTTGCTGACATTTCCAAAGCCCGTGCTCCCTACTTCAAAGCCAAAGCTGCCTTAGAAAAAGCCAAAGATCGATCCAAGGCCTATGCTGCCTACTCCAAAGCCAAGGCTGCCCTCAAAAAAGCCGTTGCCGACCTATTCAAAGCCAATGCTGACATAAACAAACATTGCCGTTAAATAATATGCTTAATTAGAATGACAGGGCCAGTTTTTAGTATCCTCCAGCGAAAAGCAAAATCTATTTAAAAATATTCATTGGATATTTTTTGAATTAAAACGACAAGGTCTTTCTTTAACTGTTCCACATTTCTTTTATTTCTAAACCCCTCAGCTTCCGAAGAAGAGGCGAAACTCAATCTTTCCACACGGGAAACCAGATTTCTTATTTGTTCTTCATATTTTATTCTTATGCTAGGATGAATATGCTGCAGTAGAGTATCCCAGTTTTTAACCACTTTATCTTTCTCCGACAACTCAGAAAAAAATGAATGCATCAATTGGTTCATTTCTATTCCAGCTTCTTTCCACTGTTCATTTTTTATAGCTTTATCCACTTTGATCAAATCTTTTTTTATTTGTACTTTTAAAGGATTTTTATTCTTTCTAATAAAAAAGTTTCTTTTTAAAACTAAAATAAAAAATAAAAATAATGAACTAAAAATAACAAACCAAAAGTTTTTTCTGTTTTTTATTAAAAAATGTTCCTCCTGGTCCTCTATCAAAGGAATAAGTATATCTTCTTTAACCGTTTTATCTTGCTTCTGTACCTTATCAGAAGCTTTCGTATCGGGATCAAAATAACGTTCGCTTTTACCTTTTTGCCTATCCGGTACCATTACACCTGCCACATTCACTTTAAAGGAAGGTAAAATATGCGTTTTGTAAATTCCTAATTCCGCATCAAAAGTGCTCAATTCAAAAGAAGGAGTAGTTAGTATCCCATTCGTTTTAGGAATAAGTATAATTTCAAAATCCTTAAAACTGTCAGAAACTGTAAATTTCTGAGATTCTGTTGTATCATACTTTTCAAATGAATCACCAAAATTTAAATTTGGTAAACGAATCAATCTGGGGTGTCCCTCACCCTTAAAACTAATTTTGTAAATTAAAGGTTCCTGAACCGATATAACTGTTTTATTAATATTAGCGGAAACTGTAAAGTCACCTACAGCTTCTGTAAAAAACTTCCCCTTTCCTTCTTCCGGTAAAGGCAACACCTTTATTGATTCTTTATTACTTTCTTTTTCAAAAGCAGTAGGTCTCCCGAAAAAAGGTATTGCTCCACTAATGAAACGGCTTTTTACCCGCATAGGACCCACATTTAAAACCCCCGCACGAACAGGAAATAACGCAGAAGCCATCAATAGTTTTTTTATATATTTTTTATTACCTATATTTCCAAATTGAGGAGGAACAGCTCCGGCGCTACCAAGCTGAACGACTGATTCCACCCAGAACCCATCAAGATCCACATTTTTTAAAACTTCAGTATCCACATTAAAAGTGTTATCATCCGGTAAATAGAAAAACCATTCAGCTAATATCATCTCACCGACATATACTTCTTTTTTTTCCAAATCTAATCTAAATTTAACATCCTTTTTCTGAATCCGCTGTTTTGGAGAAGGAAATACATCTTTTACGTCTGGAAAAAAATGAGGAAAGAATTTTCGTAAACTGCTACCACCTTGACCTTGACTAAAAGGAGCGGGAGCCGATGCTATTTTATCAGACACTTCAATATTCACCGGTTGGGTTTTATAGGTCTTTCCATCCACGATTACTGATATAGAATCAATCTGAAATTTTCCTTCCTGCACAGAACGCAATATATATCGATATTGCTTTTTCTTACTCACAACTCCGTTAATAATCTGAACATGATGACCTTGATGACTATCTATAAGTAGAAAATGATTAATGCGAGGTAAGCGAGGTATCTCTATATTCCTTTCTGAATCATATTCTACTTCCACATTTAAGGTGAGTATATCCTCA